>NZ_JBEXXK010000003.1:172093-318418 GCF_040630405.1 Streptomyces sp. NPDC005811 | reverse complement strand
TCGACACCGAGTTCCGCGAATGGATCGCCGGCATCGCCGCCGGCGACGAGCCCACCGGGCCCTCCGCCTGGGACGGCTACGCCGCCACCGTCATCACCGCCGCGACCGTCGAGGCCCTGGAGTCGGGCCGCGTCGTCGCCACCGATCTCGAGCCCCGCCCCACCCTGTACGGAGGCACCGCGTGAAAATCGCCATCGACCCCTATATGTTCCGCACCCTGCCGATCGACGACATGGTGCGCACGGTGGCCGAACTCGGCTACGAGTACATCGAGTTGTCGCCACGTGACGACTTCATGCCGTTCTTTCTGCATCCGCGGGCGGACGACGAGCGCATCCGGGAGCTCAAGACCGCCCTGCGCACGCACGGGGTGCAGCTGTCCTCGGTGCTGCCGCTGTACAAGTGGTCCTCGCCCGACGAGACCGAGCGGCAGGCCGCCGTCCGGTACTGGAAGCGGATGATCGAGATCACCGCGGACCTCGGATGTTCGCTGATGAACTCCGAATTCAACGGCCGGCCCGAGAAGGCCGCCGAGAGCGAGGCCGCGTTCTGGCGCTCACTGGAGGAACTGCTGCCGCTGTTCGAGCGCGAAGGCATCGCGCTGAACCTGGAGGCGCACCCCGACGACTTCTGCGAGGAGAACACCCCCGCGGTCGATCTCGTCCGGGCGATCGACAAGCCGTGGGTGAATTATCTGTACTGCGCCCCGCATTCCTTCCATCTGTCGGGTGCGGATCCGACGGCGGACATCGCGGCGATGATGCGCTATGCCGGCGACAAGCTCCGGCATGTGCACATCGCGGACTCCTTCAACCACAAGGGCTCCTCCGGGCTGCGGTACATCCTCAATCCGCCCGGCACCGCCGCCCGGATCCATCAGCACCTCGACATCGGCCAGGGCGAGGTGGACTGGGACGCGTTCTTCGGCATCCTGCGCGAGCTGGACTTCGACGGGGTCGCCACGGCCTGTGTCTTCGCCTGGGAGGAGCGCGCCCATGAATCCTCCGCGTTCATGCTCGACCGCATCACCAAGGAACTCACCTCCTGATATAACCACCCCCGAGAAACAACTGAATTAATTTGAAAACAGCGAAGAAAGAGCCTTGTCGAGCGCCGACCGCGACCCGACAGGGCCCTTTCTGCTGCCTAAAAATACCCGTGACCTTTTCGTTGGAATTACAGGTGCGCCAGTGTATTGACACCCCCCTCCAAAAAGGCGCTAATTTTCGCCAACGAGGTCGCCGACCGCGTCAAATCGCGGCGAATTCAGGATCTCGTCTCATTCCGCGCCGTTCTTTTCCTCATAGGAGAGGTAGGACCATGTCGCACTCCGCTCGCACTCCCCGAAGAGCCCGCTGGTTCGCCGTCGTCCCCGCGCTGGCCCTGCTCGCCGTCGGCTGTTCCGGGGGTTCCGGCGACACCGCGTCCGCCTCGGGCAAGGGCACCGCGCTGAAGTCGGGCCTCGGCAGCAAGGCCGAGGCCCGTAAGGTCACCTTCCTGCTCCCGCGGGACCCGGGCGACCCGTTCTGGACCACCATCGCCCAGGGCGCCAAGGACGCCGCGCAGTTGCTCAACCTGGACCTCAACCTGCAGACCAGCTCCGGCGACCAGACGAAGTACAACGACCTGATCGGCAGCGCGGTCGCGGACAAGCCCGCCGCGCTGGCCGTCGTCATCGACGACCCGAACAAGTACACCGAGAACGTCTGCGCGGCCCAGAAGGCCGGCATCCCGGTGATGAGCTACAACATCACGCAGGAGGGCGCGGTCGGCAAGTGCACCCTCGGGTTCGTCGGCCAGGACTTCGAGGAGGTCGGCTATCTGCTCGGCAAGCGCCTGCTCGCCGACAACCCGGACATCGGCAAGGGCGACACCGTCCTCACCCCGGTCGAGTTCCCCGACCAGGTCTACGCCGTCCAGCGGCACGCGGGCGTCGAGCGGGCGCTGAAGGAGGTCGGCGCCAGGACCGAGATCCTCGGCACCGGCATCGAGGACTCCGCCGCGCTCGACAAGATCACGCAGTATCTGCTCGGCCACAAGGACACCGCGGCGATCGTCCCGCTGGGCGGCACCCCGCACCGCAACGTCGTCAAGGCCATGGAGGACGCCGGGGTGAAGGTCCCGGTCGTCGGCTTCGACCTGGCGCCGCAGATCGTGAACGGCATCGAGTCCGGCGCCATCGACGCCGCGGCCGACCAGCAGGGGTACGTCCAGGGCTTCCAGACCGTCGTGGAGCTCGGTCTGAAGCTGGACTTCGGGCTCAGCCCGGCCAGCATCAACTCCGGTGGCAGCGGCCTGGTCGACAAGGCGAACGTCGGCATCGCCAAGGAGCTCGCCGGCAAGGTCCGCTGACCTCCCCGTCAGCACCCGGCGCACCACCTCTCCCGCCGACGAATCGGCCCGGGGCGGCCAGGCACCATCTCGGCCGGCCGCCCCGCCCACCCCACAGCAGGAAGGCAGTACGACCATGAGCGAGCGCAGCGGTCAGGTGACCGCGGGGAGCGTCCCGGCGGCAGGGGGCGCCGTCGCGGACCCGGACGCCGGCACCGAGGGCGTCCCCGCCCGGAAGCGGACTCTCGCGGACTCCGCCCCCGTCTCCACCGCCGACCGGCTGGCCGAGCGCCTGCGCCAGGTCCGCGGGCGCGGGGCGCTGGAGATCGGCCTGGTCTTCGTCCTGGTGCAGCTCGGCTGCATCATCTCCTACCTCGTCGACCCGGCGGGCTTCCCCTACCTGGAGAAGTCGAACTTCAACGTCCTCAGCCAGAGCGTCCCGGTGCTGGCGATCCTGGCCGTCGGCGCCGGCATCCTGATCATCGCCGGTGAGTTCGATCTGTCGCTGGGCGCCAACTTCACCTTCTGCGCGCTGGTGTTCACCCGCTGGTACTCGGACGGGTCGAGCGCCTGGACCGCGACCGGCATGGCCGTGCTGACCGGTGTCGCGATCGCCCTGCTGAACGCGCTGCTCGTCACCAAGGCCAGGATCCCCTCCTTCATCGTGACGCTCGGCATGATGCTGTTCTGGGAGGGCGCGGCGCTCTTCTACAACGGCACGACGGCCGCGTTGATGATCCCGAGCGACACCGTGCAGCGGGTGTTCACCGCCGACCTCGGCTTCTTCCGCGGCCAGGCGCTGTGGATGGTCGGCGTCTGGGTGGTGTTCTGGCTGCTGGTGCACCGGCACCGGCTCGGCAACCACATCTTCGCCGTCGGCGGCAACCCGGCCGCCGCCCGCGCCATCTCGATCAACCCCGACCGGGTCAAGATCATCGCGTTCGGCATCCTCGGGGTGTGCGTGGCGCTCGCCGCCGTGCTGACCGCCGTGCGCACCGGTTCCGTCCAGCCGGGTGCCGGGCGCGGCATGGAGCTGAAGGCGATCGCGGCCGCGGTCGTCGGCGGCGTCGCGCTCTCCGGCGGCCGGGGCAGCGTCCTCGGCATGGTGCTCGGCGCGGCGCTCATCCTCACCGTGCAGGACATCCTGCTGCTCGGTGGTGCGCCCGGCTTCTACCTGGACCTGTTCGTCGGTCTGATCATCGTCGCCGCGGCCTTCTTCAACCGTCTGATCGAGGGGAAGGCGAAGTGAGCGCCGCCGAGCCCACCGCCGGAAACGGAGCAACCATGTCCCCCACCGCCACCGCAGCAGCCACCGAAGAGGCCACGGGCGAGGTGTTGCTGGAGCTGTCCGGCATCACCAAGCGGTACGGCGCCAACACCGTCCTGGACGACGTGAGTTTCCGGATCCACCAGGGCGAGGTGGTCGGTCTGCTCGGTGACAACGGCGCCGGCAAGTCGACCCTGGTCAAGACGGCGTCCGGGGTGGTCGTCGCCGAGGAGGGCGACTACCTCTGGCGGGGTGAGAGGCTGACGACGCTCAACCGGCAGGAGACCGAGCGGCGCGGCGTCGAGACGATCTTCCAGGACTCCGCCCTGGTGCCGTCCATGACGATCACCCGCAACATCTTCATGGGCCGTGAGCTGACCAACGCCCTGGGGCTGCTGAAGCTGCGGCAGATGGACGCGATCGCCGCGCGGATCCTCGACAGCGTGGTGACCATCGAGGGCATCAAGAGCCCGAGGCAGCTGGTCGGTTCGCTGTCGGGCGGTCAGCAGCAGGCGGTGGCGATCGCCCGTGCGGTGCACTTCAAGCGGAGCCTGCTGATCCTGGACGAGCCGACCAGCGCGCTGGCGGTGCGGGCGACCGAGGCGCTGCTGAACTACCTGCTCCAGCTGAAGCAGGAGGGCGTCAGCTCGGTGCTGGTGACGCACAACCTGCATCACGCGTTCCAGATCTGCGACCGGCACATCGTGATGAACCACGGTCGCAAGATCCTCGACGTGAGGCGTGAGGACACCAGCGTCGAGGAGCTCACGGCGGCCGTCGTCGAGGGGCCGGAGGGGCTGCGCCGCTTCCGCGAGGGCACGCCCCTCGCCTGACCGGCGGTGCCCGGAACGCCGACGAGGCCGGACCCGCCGTACGAGAGGCGGGTCCGGCCTGCGGTGCACGTGGGGCGGTCAGGCCTTCGACGAGGTCACGGCGTCGTGCGCGGCGCCCCGGCCGAGCCGCTGGCGGACCACGGCCACGACCACCACGGCCACGGCCACCAGGGTCGACAGGACGACCTGGTCACGGCCGCCGCCGTCGGCGGTGTCGGTGAGCATGTAGAGCAGGACGAAGGTGATCAGGCCGATGGTGGCCCAGGTGAGGTAGGGGTAGAGCCACATCCGCACGACCAGCTTCTCGGGCGCCTCCCGCTCGATGATCTTGCGCATCTTCAGCTGGGAGAAGCAGATCACCAGCCAGACGAAGAGGGCGATGGCGCCGGAGGAGTTGAGGAGGAACTGGAAGACGGTGTCGGGCCAGAGGTAGTTGAACGCGACCGCGACGAAGCCGAAGACGACGGAGGCGAGGATGGCCGTGCGCGGCACACCGCGGTCGGTGGTGCGGCCGAAGGAGGCCGGGGCGTCGCTGCGGCGGCCGAGGGAGAACGCCATGCGCGAGGCGGTGTACAGGCCGGAGTTGAGACAGGACAGCACCGAGGTCAGCACGATCGCGTTCATGATCTGGGCGGCGTGCGGGATGCCGATGGAGCTGAGGGCGGCGACGTACGAGCCGTCCTTGAGGATCGCCGGGTCGTCCCAGCGCAGCAGGGAGACCACGATGAGGATCGAGCCGAGGTAGAACACGGCGATCCGCCAGATCACGCTGTTGGTGGCCTTGGTGACCGCGCCCTGCGGGTCGGGGGACTCACCGGCCGCCAGGGTGACGATCTCGCTGCCCATGAAGGAGAAGACGACCATCAGGACGCCGGTGAGGATGGCGCCCGGTCCGTTGGGCAGGAAGCCGCCGTGCGCGGTGAGATACGAGAAGCCGGACGCCGGGTGGTCCGAGCCGGGCAGCAGGCCGAAGATCGCGAGGCCGCCGATCACGATGAACGCGGCGATGGCGACGACCTTGATCCCGGCGAACCAGAACTCGAACTCGCCGTAGGAGCTGACCGAGGCCAGGTTGCTGGCGGTCAGGACGACCATGACGATCAGGGCCCAGCCCCACTGCGGGACCGCCGGGATCCAGCCCTCGAGGATCTTCGCGCCTGCGGTGGCCTCCACCGCGAGGACGACGACCCAGAAGAACCAGTAGAGCCAGCCGATGGTGAACCCGGCCCAGCGGCCGAGCGCCCGGTCCGCGTAGGCGGAGAAGGAGCCGGAGGTGGGGTTGGCCGCCGCCATCTCGCCGAGCATCCGCATCACGAGGACGACGAGGACGCCGACGAGGGCGTACGAGATCAGGATGCCGGGTCCGGCGGCGGCGATGCCGGAGCCGGAGCCGACGAACAGACCGGCGCCGATGACTCCGCCGATCGCGATCATCGACAGATGGCGGTTCTTCAGTCCGGCCTTGAGACCGGGCTCTGCGGGAGGGGCTTCGGGGAGGGTTGTGGTCATCTCGACATCCGGGGAGGAGGGGACGGGCTGTCGAGGCGCGAAATTAGTTCACTACGATCGAAAAGAACAAGGCTTGTTTAAGTGTTCACCTTGCTCTATTTTGCAGGCACCGTGGAACCGTCACTTCCGGGAGCCCTCCGTGCACCACGCCGTGACCCCGCTCAGCAGGCGGTTAGGGTGGCGCCGTGGTGAATCCAGCGGGCAAGTTCGGCCCCTACGGCGGCGGGGACACCCGCCTGCGCTCCGGCGGGAGTCAGACGGGGTCGGACCTGGTCCGTTCCCGGGTCGCGCTGCGGGTGCGCCTGAAGTCCGTGACACCGGGTGACCGGCTGCCGGACGCCGGCGTCCTCGCCGAGGAGCTGGGGATCGGCGAGATCACCGTGCGCCGCGCGCTGGAGGGGATGTGCCAGGACGGCCTGCTCGACCGGCGGCGCGGCCGGGCCGGCGGCACCTTCGTCGCCGCGGACTGGGACACCGTCGTCGCCCTGATGCACGACGCCGAGGAGGCCGCCCTGCTCGACTCCTTCCACCTGCTGCTGGAGTGCGGACTGGTGGCGCACGGCGCCGGCGAGGTCCCCGAGGGCTCCCTCGGAGGGCTGCGGTCGCTGGTCGCGGAGATGGACCTGGCCGAGGACCCGGCCCGGCTGGTCGAGCTGGAGACCCGCTTCCACCTCGACCTCGCCGAGCTGCTCGGCGGCGCCGGGATCCGCGAGTTCGCCGCCGATCTCCTGGGCCGCCAGTGCCTGCTGCTGCCCCCGCCCGACCCGGCCGTGGTACGCGCCCGCAACCGCTGCCACGCCGACCTGCTCACCGAACTCGGCCGCGGCGCGATGGACCCGGCCGTACGAGCCGTGAAGGAACACCAGCGGGCCCGACCGAGCTGACGGCCGGCCCCGCCCGCCGCGCCCCTCGCACCGCCACCGTCCCCGAAGGAGCAGTCGCCATGTCCGACCCCGGAGCCGTCGGCCCGCCGCCGACGTCGGGCCCCGCCGGCGGCACGCCCCAGCGGCTGCGCGGCGGCGTGCTCGGCATGGCGGACATCGCCGCCGCGACCATGGCCAACGTGGGCCCGGCCATGAGCTTCTTCTTCGGCTTCGCCTTCCTCGCCACCACGGCCGGCGTCGCCTCCCCGCTCACCATCGCCGCCGCGGGCGTCGCCGTCGCGCTGCTCGGCAACACGCTCGCCGAGTTCTCCCGCGCGCACCCCTCGGCGGGCAGCTTCATCACCTTCGTCGGCAAGACCTTCGGGCCGGTCAGCGCCGTCACCACCGCGCTGCTCGCCGGGCTCGGCTACATCATCGCGATGGCCTCGGTGATCGCGATCTCCGGCGGGTTCGTGCAGATCACCCTGCACCACTACACCGGCATCGACCTGCCGTGGATCCTGTGGACACTGCTGCTGACCGGGGTGTCGGTGGTGCTGATGCTGCGCGGGATCGTGGTCTCCACCAAATGGGCCGGCTATTTCTTCGGCGTGGAGATGCTGGTGCTGGTCGTGGTCTCGGCGGCCGCGCTCATCGAGCACCGCGGCAGCCTGTCCGCGGCCCCGTTCCTGCCGGGGCATCTGCGCCACGGCCTCAGCGGCCTCGCGGCCGGGTTCCCGCTAGCGGTGTACCTGTTCATCGGCTGGGAGAACTCGGCGGCGCTGGCCGAGGAGACGGAGAACCCGCGGCGCAACGTCGGGCGCGCGGTGCTCTCGTCCGTGGCGATCATGACGGTGAGCTACATCCTCTTCTCGTACGCCACCGTCACCGGCTTCGGCTACGACACGGCGGCGCTCGGTGACTCCCCGCTCCCCTTCATCGACGTCGCCCACCACACCCTCGGGGCGCTGGCGGTCCTCGCCTACGTCGGCGGGCTGACCTCCACCCTCGGCGTGCTGATCGCCGGCATCAACTCCCAGGCCCGGCTGATCTTCAACGCCGGACGCGAGGGGCTGCTGCCGTCCTTCTTCGGATACGTCCACCCGACGCGCCGTACGCCCAACAACGCGATCGTGACCTTCGCCGTGACCTCGCTGCTGATCATCGGCGGCTGGGGGCTCGGGCATCTGCTCGGCCCCGACGGCAGCCGGATGGACCCCGTGGTCTTCTTCACGGAGTCCTCCAGCCTGGGCGCGCTGCTGATCCTGCTGGTCTATCTCGCCTCGAACATCGCGCTGCCGCTGTACTACCGCCGGTACCGGCCGCAGGAGTTCCGGACCGTACGGCATCTGGTGCTGCCGGGGGTGGGGGCGCTGGCGATCCTGGTGCCGCTGTACTACCTGGCGAAGCCGGGGCAGCCGGCGCCGTACAGCTGGTTTCCGTATGTCGCGCTGGGGGCGGTGGTGGTGTCCGTCGGTTACGCCACGGTGTTGGTGCGGCGGGATCCTACGTTGGCCGAGCGGGTGGGGTCGGTTGTCGCAGACGTGGAGTAGCCCTGCGGACGGCGCCGGGTGCGGTGTGCCGTTGTGCGAGTGCGGCGCCGTCGTGGCTGGTCGCGCAGTTCCCCGCGCCCCTTTGGGGCACGGACGCGCCCGGTCTGCGATAGATATACGGGGGTGGGGGTGCCGCAGTGCGCGGGTCGGTGAGGCGGGTCAGGACAGCGTGGTCCGGGGACAGGGCGCAGGCCGGGTCCGTGCGGGTCGGGTCGCCGGTCAGGGCGTGGGCCTGGCAGCGGCAGCCGCCGAAGTCCTCCTCGCGGCGGGGGCAGGTGCCGCAGGGGCCGGTCATCTGCCAGTCGGTGCCGCGGTAGCGGGTGAAGGCGGGCGACGCGTCCCAGATCCAGGCGAGCGGGTGGTCCCGTACGTTGGGCGGGTCCAGGCCGGGCAGGGAGGCGGCCGCCGGGCAGGGCAGGACGGTGCCGTCGGGGGTGACGGTGAGCGAGACCGCTCCCCAGCCGCCCATGCAGGGCTTGGCCACCCCGTCGAAGTAGTCCGGGACCACCCACACCAGGTCGATGCGGCCCGCGAGCCGCTCGCGGGCGCGTTCCACGGTCTCCCGGGCGCGGGCCAGCTGGTCGCGGGTCGGCAGCAGCGCGGCGCGGTTGAGCAGGCCCCAGCCGTAGAACTGGGTGTTGGCCAGCTCGACGCGGTCCGCGCCCCAGGCCTCGCCCAGGTCGATGAGGTCGCCGACGGAGTCGAGGTTGTCGCGGTGCAGGACGACGTTGAGGCCGAGCGGGAGGCCCGCCGCGCGGACCAGGGCGGCGGCCCGCTCCTTCGCCGCGAAGGCGGACGGGCGGCCGGCGATCCGGTCGTTGGCCCGGGCGTCGGAGTGCTGCACCGAGAGCTGGACGCTGCGCAGCCCCGCCGCGCGCAGCGCGGTCAGCCGGGGCTCGTCCAGGCCGGTGCCGCTGGTGACCAGCTGGGTGTAGATGCCGGCGGCCTCGGCGGCGGCGACGATCCGCTCGAGGTCGGGCCGGAGCAGGGGTTCGCCGCCGGAGAGGTGGATGTGGACGACGCCCAGCGCGGCGGCCTGCCGCAGGACGTCCGTCCACTCGTCGGTGCCGAGTTCGCCCGAGCGGCGGGCCAGTTCGAGGGGGTTGGAGCAGTACGGGCAGTGCAGCGGGCAGGCGTGGGTGAGTTCGGCGAGGAGGGCCCAGGGGCGAGCCGGCGGGCCGGCGGGGGTCATCGGAGCCAGCCCTCCCCGCGCAGCCGGTCGAGGAAGGCGGGGACCTCGGCGGCCACCGGGGCGCCCGGGAAGCGCGCGGCGAGCTCGCCGACGATCCCGGGCACGGTACGGGTCCCGTCGCACAGGCCGACGATGCGGCCCGCGTGGCCTTCGAGGACGACCACCCGTTCCGGCAGGACCAGCAGGTCGGCGCCCCGCACCGGGTCGTGCCGGAGCATCAGCGCCGGTGCGAGGGCGGGGCGCCAGTCGGTGACGGCCGCCGCCGTCACCCCCGCACCCGCCAGGGCCGCAGATCCCGCCCGCCACCGTCCACCCCGCCCAGCACCGAACCCACCCGACCGACCGGAACGGCACGACGCCGCCAGGGCCTGCTGTCCGTCTCCGGCCACGGCTCGTCGAAGACGCGTCCCTCGATGGAGACAGTCCGCCCGGGCGGGGCGTGGTTTCCGGGGCCGATCTGTTGGACCGCGTCCAGCAGGGACCACAGCACCTCGCACTTGAAGGTGAGCGCGGCCAGGGCCCGCTGCTGGGCCTCGTGGGTGCGGGCCCAGTCCAGGACGAGGGCGAGGGCCTCCGTGCTGTCGCGGCGGCCCTGGTCGACGCGGGTGCGGAAGTAGCCGAGGCCCTCCGGCTCGATCCAGGGGTAGTGGCGTGCGAAGGCGTCGATGCGCACCCGCATCAGATCGGGTGCGGTCAGCTCGGTGAGCGAGGCCGCGACGGCCTCCAGCGGGGACCGCAGCCGGCAGAAGTTGACGTATCCCTCCACCGCCAGCCGTACGCCCGGCAGGACGGAGTCGCCGGTCAGCAGCGCGCGGCGGTCCAGGCCCGCCGCCTCGCCGAGCCGCAGCCAGCGCTCGATGCCGCCCTCCCCGTCCGCGCGGCCGTCGTGGTCCTCGATGCGCCGCACCCACATCCGCCGCAGCCGCGGATCGTCCAGCTTGGCGGTGATCAGCGCGTCCTTGACCGGGATGTGCCGCTGGTAGTGGAAGCGGTTGGTGATCCAGGCGCGCACCTCCTCGGGACGCAGATCGCCCTCGTGCATCCGGAGGTTGAAGGGGTGCCGGTCGTGATAGCGCTCCCGGGCCACCGCACGCAGGCGGTCCTCGAACGCGGCGGGGTCCCAGGGTCCGGCTTCGGCCCGGGGGGCGAGGGTCGTGGTCACAGCTCGATCACCAACTCGTCGTCGGCCACCTCGATGCCCAGCCGGGCGAGCCGCTTGTGCTGCGCCGCGGTCGGATCGACGAGGGGGTTCGTGTTGTTGAGGTGCGTGTAGTAGCAGCGGGCGGACAGCGTGGCGAGGATGCCCGCGGTGCCGCCCGGTCCGTCGATGGGCAGATGGCCCATGCCGGTGGCGGTGCGGGAGGAGATGCCGGTGCGGCGGGGCTCCTCGTCGTCCCAGAAGGTGCCGTCGACGAGGACGCAGTCGGCCTCGGCGGCGACCCGGTGCAGGGCGTCGGACCAGGCGGCGACGGCGGGCGCGTAGACCGCCGTACGGCCGGTGGCGGGTTCGTACAGGCGCAGCGCCACGACCCAGGCCTCGTCCTCGGGGGCGTCGGCGGCGTACCGGGGACGTTTGGCGGAGACGGGGACGGCGCTGATCCGCAGGCCCTCGTCGGGCCGGCCGAGGGAGCGCGCGCCGTGGCAGGTGAGGTCGCGCCAGGTCAGGGAGGTGTAGGGGCCGAGGATCTCGTCGAGGCGCAGACGGTCCTGAAGGGCCCGGCGGACCGGGGCCGTGGCGTGGATCTCCAGGGTGTCGGCCTCGCGCAGCCGGGCGATGCCCAGGGTGTGGTCGAGTTCGGCGTCGGTGAGGACGACCCCGGCGACCGGGGTCTGCCGGGGACCGGGCCCGGGGTGGAGCGCGGGGTGGGCCTCGATCTGGTCGCCGATGTCGGGGGTCGCGTTGACGAGGTACCAGCGGCCATCGTCCGTACGGACCGCGAGGGAGGCGTGACGGCGGCGGCGCCCGGGATGCGCGCGTGCCCCGGAGCATCCGGGGCACGCGCAGTTCCACTGCGGGATGCCGCCGCCGGCCGCGGTGCCGAGCAGCTGGAGCAGCACGGCGGCGGGCTAGCGGGCCGCGAGGGAGTAGGCGGTGACCTCCAGGGCGGTGTCGACGACCGTGTAGCCGGGGGTCCGCCAGGCGGCGGCGTCGGACTCCGGTGCCGTGGTCGCGGGCTGGTGCTCGGCGTGCTCGGTGGTGTCGTTCATGGGGGGTGCCTTCCTTTCGGAGAGGACGGGTCGGTGGGGTTCACCCCTCGGTGAGGGGAGCCTGGGGGGCCGGGGCCGGGGCCGGGGCGGGAGGGGGTCCGAGGGTGACCTTCAGGAGGGAGTCCTTGTCGGTGCCCCGGTCGCTGGTGCCGAGCCAGAGTTCGTCGGCGTCGGGCACCTTGGCGAGGGCGCGCAGCCGGCCGTAGGCGCCGGTGTAGTACGACACGGCGGTGCCGAGGCCGGTGCCGGTGGCGTCGATGGGCAGTGCCCACAGCCGCTCGCCGCGCAGGGTGGAGACGTACAGGACGTCGTCGGCGATCGCGGCCTGGGCGGGCACGCCTCCCTCGGCGGGGTGCCAGACGTGCAGGGGGTCGGTCATGCCGGCGGTGGTGCAGGTCCCCTCGCAGGTGGGCCAGCCGTAGTTGGCGCCGGGGGTGATGAGGTTGACCTCGTCCCAGGTGGCGTCGCCGATCTCGGTCTCCCAGAGCCGGCCGCGGCTGTCCCAGGCGAAGCCCTCGGGGTTGCGGTGGCCGAGGCTGTAGACACGGGTGCCGAACGGGTTGCCGGGCGCCGGCCCGCCGCTGGTGGTGAGGCGCAGGATCTTGCCGTTGAGGGAGTTCGGGTCCTGGGCCAGCGGCTTGTTCCGGGCGTCGCCGGTGCTGACGTACAGACAGCCGTCCGGGCCGAAGGCGATCTTCCCGCCGTTGTGGTCCCCGCCGCGGGCGATGCCGCCGAGCACGACCTGGTAGTCGGTGAGCGAGGTGCCGTCGAAGCGCATGCGGACGACCCTGGTCTCGGCGGCGGCCGTGTGGACGAAGTAGACGTCCTGGTCGGTGGTGCCGTTCCAGGTGGGCGAGGGGGCGACGCCCAGCAGGCCGCCGCCCTCGCCGAAGTCGCCGCCGGTGGGGGCGAAGACGGTGTCGGGCCCTCGCCGACCTTGGTGCGGGTGCCGTCCCGTGCCACCGTCCACACCCCGGCGCTGTGCCGCTCGGTGACCAGTGCCTTCTGGCCGGCCGGCAGGAAGGTGACGGTCCAGGGCCGGTTCCACCCGTCGGAGAGGACGGACACGGCCGAGGGCGGGGCCGCGGCCCGGCGGCCGGGTCCGGGGTGGGCGACCGCCGGCGCGGGTGCGCGCCGCAGAGCGCGAGGAGGGCGCCGGCGGCCGTGACGGCGATGGCCGCCACACGGCGGTGCGGGGTCACTTGACGGTGACTTCGAGGATGCGGTCCTTGCCGTCGCCGCCGTCGGTCGTGCCGACCCAGAGCCGGTCGGTGCCGGGCACCTTGGCGAGGGCGCGCAGCCGGCCGTAACTGCCGTTGTAGTACGACTTCCCGGTCCCGACGGCCTTGCCGGTGCCGTCGATCGGCAGCGCCCACAGCCGCTGGCCGAGCAGGGTCGTGACGTAGACGACGTCGTTCTTGACGGCGATCTGCGCGGGGACGCCGCCCTGGTCGGGGTGCCAGACCTTCTTGGGGTTGGTCATCCCGGCCTTGGCGCAGGATCCCTCGCAGGTGGGCCAGCCGTAGTTGCGGCCCGCCTCGACGAGGTTGAGCTCGTCCCAGGTGTTCTCGCCGATCTCGGTCTCCCAGAGCCGGCCGCGGCTGTCCCAGGCGAGGCCCTGCGGATTGCGGTGGCCGAGGCTGTAGACACGGGTGCCGAACGGGTTGCCGGGCGCCGCGGCGCCGCTCTTCGTGAGGCGCAGGACCTTGCCGTTGAGGGAGTTCTTGTCCTGGGCGAGATTGCGCTTGAGGGCGTCGCCGACGCTGACGTACAGATAGCCGTCGGGGCCGAACGCGAGCTTTCCGCCGTTGTGGTCGCCGCCTCGGGTGATGCCGCCGAGGACGACCTTGTAGTCGCTCAGCTTGCTGCCGTCGAAGTGCATGCGCACGACGCGGATCTCGGAGGCGGCGGTGTGGACGAAGAAGACGTCCCGGTCCGTGGTGCCGTTCCAGGTCGGTGACGGGGCGACACCCAGCAGTCCGCCCTTGCCGCCGCTCGGGGAGGGGGCGACGGTGTTCGGGACGGTGCCGACCTTCTTCTTGGTGCCGTCGCTCGACTGGAGCCATACGCCGGCCGTGAAGCGCTCGGTCACCAGGGCCCTCTTCCCGTCGGGGAGGAAGGTGATGCCCCAGGGCCTGGTCCAGCCCCGCGACAGGACGCCGACGCCCGTCGGTGCGCCGGCCGCCCGGGTGCCCCCTTCGGCGTCGGCGGCCGCGGGCGGCGCGGGCTGGAGGAGGCAGGTGCCGAGGACAGCGGTGAGGGCGACGACCGCGGCCCGGCCGCGCCGGACTCGATGCGGCACCGGTTGCGCCAAGCGTGACATTCCGAGGCCTTTCCTGTCGGGGGAGGGCGACCGGCCCCATGAAGGAAGGAGGGCGCCGCCGAATCGGAGAGCGGGAGAGGGAGACCGGGAGACGGGAAGTGTGTGCCGTCGCACGGCACCGGCTCCCTCGGATCGGCTCCCTCAAGGAGTATCGGCGCCTGATTTCCGCGCGGGCCACCGGAGATCGTCCATCCTGCTGACGGCCCGGGCGGCCGGGTGAACCCGGGGCGAATACGTAAGCGGATACGTGGTTCTACGGAGGCGGGGGGCTTCGGCGGCCGACTACGTTCGGTGTGTCGAACGTAGTGAGCCGTGTTGAGGGGACCGAGTGAGAGGCAACGCCCGAGGCGTGCGGGGTACGGGGGTGACCCTGCTGGTGGCGGGGAGTCTGCTGGCCGGGTGCTCGGCCCAGGGGATGGACGGCGGGTCCGCCCGGAAGAGCGCCTCGCCGTCGGCCGACGCCGGGACGGGTGCCACGGCCGGGGCCACCACGGCCCCTTCCGGCTCCGCCCTCTTCACCGCCGACCCCGCGCTGGTCCCCAAGACCGCGAAGGACGGCGCGGCCCTCGCCGACGCGGTCGTGCTCGCCCCCGCCGACTGGGGCCGGGGCTTCGTCGCCCAGCAGCCGGCCGCGAGCACCCCGGGCACCTGGGCCGTCCTGGACGCCGGCTGCCGCTGGGAGCGGGAGAAGCTGCCGAGCGGAGTGCTGGCCAGCTCGTCCCGGTACAGCCGGCTGCCGGCCGGCGGGGGCAAGGGCGCGGTCAAGGTGACGGCGGCGGCCACCGTGCACGCCTCCGTCCTCGGCGCCGACGAACAGCTCAGCACCACCCTGGAGGAGGTGCTGCGCTGCCCGGACCAGCAGCCGCGCGGCAACGAGCGGATCACCGGGCTCAATTCGCTCGGCACCCCGTTCGGCACCCGCGAACAGGGGTACGCCGACGACTCCGTCATGGAGACCGGCCAGTACGCCGAGAACGGCGGCGCCGCCCAGCCGTACTCGTGGATGGTCGCCCGGCTGGGCACGGTCGTGGTGGCCGTCTCCGTGACCGGCGCCAAGGGCAACACCGCGCAGGAACTGAACCAGGTGGGCGCCGTCGCCCTGGCGAAGATGCTGGAACGGATCCAGCTGCACTTGAAGGGGAACTGATGGAGCCGCTGCGCACCTCCGACCCGTCCCGGCTGGCGGGCCACCGGCTGCTCGGGCGACTCGGCGCGGGCGGCATGGGCGTGGTGTACCTGGGCCGTTCGGCCGGGGGCACCCTGGTCGCGCTGAAGGTGATCCAGGCCGAGTACGCCGAGGACCCCGGCTTCCGGGAGCGGTTCCGGCGCGAGGCGGACACCGCCCGCCGGATGACCAGCCCGTGGGTGGCGTCCCTGGTGGACGCCGATCCGGAGGCGGAACAGCCCTGGCTGGCGACCGTGTTCGTACCGGGGCCCTCGCTCGCGGAGGCCGTCGCCGCGTACGGCCCGCTGCCGGCGGGAACGCTGCGGGTGCTGGGGGCGCGGCTCGCCGAGGCGCTGCGGGAGCTGCACGCGGCGGGGCTGGTGCACCGGGACGTCAAGCCGGGCAATGTGCTGCTGGCGCTGGACGGGCCGCGGCTGATCGACTTCGGGGTGACCCGGGATCCCGAGGACACCTCGCTCACCTCGACCGGGGTCGTGGTCGGCACGCCCGGGTTCCTCTCCCCCGAACAGGCCCGGGGGGCGCGCGAGTCGGGGCCGGCGGGCGATGTGTTCTCGCTGGGCTGTGTGCTGGCGTACGCGGCGACCGGCCGTCCTCCGTTCGGCACCGGCGCGCTGGACGCGCTGCTGTACCGGACGGCGCACGACGCGCCCGACCTGGAGGGGGTCCCGGAGGAGATCGCCCGGGTGGTGGGCGGCTGTCTGGAGAAGGACCCGGAACGGCGGCCCACGGCCGAGGCACTGGCGCGGTCGCTGTCGACCGCGGCACCGGAGTCACGACCGGACCCACGTGCCGACTCACGTCCCGACGCGCCGCCCACGCCTCGTCCCGGCTCACGTCCCGACCCGCGCGAGGCACTGCGGGCAGTACGTCCGGAGGCAGCGGACGGCCCCGCCGCGCCCCATCCGGTGCCGGAGGACACGGCACCCGAGGACGAGGCTCGTGAGGTAGCGGCTGCCCAGGGCTCGGCCCCCGAGGACCCGGCTCCCCCGGGCTCGGCTCCGGAGAACGCGGCTTCCAAGAACGCGGCCCCCGCGGGCCCGGCCCCCGAAGGCTCGGCTCCCGAAAACACGGCCTCCAAGGACGCGGCCACCGAAGGCTCGACCCCCGAAGCCCCGACTCCCCAGGACCCGGCTCCCGCGAGCTCGGCTCCCGAAAACACGGCCTCCAAGAACGCGGCCCCCGAAGGCGCGGCCCCCGCGGGCCCGGCCCCCGAAGGCTGGGCTCTCGAAGGCCCGGCTCCCGAAAACGCGGCCTCCAAGAACGCGAGCCCCACAGGCTCGACTCCCGAAGCCTCGACTCCTCAGGACCCGGCTCCCGCGAGCTCGGCTCCCGAAAACACGGCCTCCAAGGACGCGGCCATCGCGGGCCCGGCCCCCGAAGGCCCGGCTCTCGAAGACGCGGCTCTCGAAGACGCGGCTTCCAAGGACTCGGCGCCCCGGGACGCGGCTCCCCGAGACGCCGTCCCCGGTGATGAGGCCTGGCTGCCGGAGCCGCTGGTGCGGCTCATCGCCGAGCGGTCGGCTGCGGGGCTCGCGCTGCCCGGCGTCGACGACACCGAGATCGACACCTCGGACGCGACCGTGCCGTCCCCGCCCACGCCCGAGGCTCCGGGTCCCGGTGTGGGCCGGCGCCGTTTCCTGCTGCTGGCCGGGGGTGCGGCGGCGGCGGGCGGGGGCGCGCTGGCCGTGTGGGGCACGCCGTTCGGGGGCGACGGGGGCTCCGGCGCGGCGCCGGACGACAGCCTGCCCCTCTACACCATCGGGCTGCACGCCGATCTGAGCGGGGACCAGAAGGCCGTCGGGCGGGCCCAGGAGCGGGGGCTGCGCGTCGCGGTCGACGAGTTCAACGCCCGGAAGGACGCGCGGTTCGCGCTCGCCGTGAAGGCGGTCGACGACGGCGGTGATCCGGCGCGGGCGCCCGTGGTGGCGAAACGGCTCGTCGCGGACCGTACCGTCCTCGCCGTGGTCGGTCCGACCACGGACACCACCGGGCTGGCCTCGCTGGCGACGTACGACGCGGCGTCGCTGCCCCTGCTCGCGGTGACGCCCGGCGCCACCGTGCTGGACGTGACGGGCAGCCGGTCCTTCCTGCACGCCCGGGTCACGGACACGATCCTGCCGTTCTACCTCAACGCGTATCTGCGGGGCACCGCCAAGTCGCGCAGGATCGGGATCGTCGACGACCGGGCGGCGGACACCTACGGCTGGGAGATCAGCAGCACGCTCACCCGGATCCTGCGCGACGACCGGCAGCCGTCGGTGCCGAAGGTGGTGAGCGCGCTGCGGACCGACTTCGCGCCCACCCTGGACGCGCTGCTCGACGGGGGCGCCGACTCGGTGGTGTTCGCCGGCTACCACGACCGGGCCGCCCTGCTGGCCCGGGAGCTGACCCGCCGTGACTTCCCGGGCGCGCGGGCGGCCGGGCAGGGCGTGCTGGACGCCCGGTTCCTGTCCGCCGCCGGGGACGCCGCCGAGGGCTGGGCGATCCTCGCCCCCGTGATGGACGCCGCGACGGCCCCCGAGGCCAAGGCGTTCGCCGCCGCCCACCGCAAGCTGTTCCACGCGGAGCCGGAGCGGTACTCCGTCGAGACGTACGACGTGGCGCAGCTCGTGCTCCGGACCCTGGGCTCGCTGGCCGTCGGGCGCCGCACCCGGGCCCGTCTGACGACGGCGCTGCGCGCGGCCACGTACAAGGGGATCAGCCGGAACTTCGCCTTCGACAAGACGACGGGGGCACTCGTCGTGGACGGCAGCGGGATCTACCTTTGGAAGGTCACCGGCGGCCGGTTCGTCTACCAGGGCGTGGCGCCGTACCAGGTCAGCACCTGAGGGGGCGTCGATGGAGCCGTTGCGCGGCGCCGATCCGGCCGGCATCGGGGGCTACCGGCTGCTGCGCCGGCTGGGCGCGGGCGGCATGGGCGTGGTGTACCTGGCCCGCTCCACGGGCGGTGCGCTCACGGCGCTGAAGGTGATCCGCGCCGGGCACGCCGACGACCCGGGGTTCCGGGCCCGGTTCCGCCGTGAGGTGGAGACGGCGGGCCGGGTCGTCAACCCCTGGGTGGTGCCGCTGCTCGACGCGGACCCGGACGCGTCCTCGCCCTGGCTGGCCACGGCGTTCGTCCCGGGCCCGTCGCTGGCGGAGGCGGTCGAGGAGTGCGGGCCGCTGCCGTACGCGACCGTCCGGGTCCTCGGGGCCCGGCTCGCCGAGGCACTGGACGCGGTGCACGGGGCGGGGCTGGTGCACCGGGACGTCAAGCCGGGCAATGTGCTGCTCGCGGTCGACGGACCCCGGATGATCGACTTCGGGATCGCCCGGATGCCGGAGGACACTGCGCTCACCGCGAGCGGCATGGTGGTCGGCTCGCCCGGGTTCCTCTCCCCCGAGCAGGCCCAGGGCCGGGGACGGGAGATCGGCCCGGCCAGTGACGTGTTCTCGCTCGGCTGTCTGCTGGCGTACGCCGTGACGGGCGAGCGCCCCTTCGGTCCGGGATCCGCCGCCGAGTCACTGATGCGTACGGTCCACGACGCACCGGATCTGGACGGCGTACCGGAACCGCTGCTGCCGCTCCTGCGCGGCTGTCTGGAGAAGGAGGCCGGGGCGCGGCCCGCGGTGGCGGAGATCCGGCGGGCGTTGGAGGGGGCCCCGGCGGAAGCGGCGGGACTGGGTGGTGAGGCCTGGTTGCCGGAGGCGCTGACCCGGCTGATCGCCCGGCGTTCGGCCGCCGTGCTCGCGCTGCCCGACGTCTCGGCCACCGAGGTGCCGGTCGCCGGGGAGGGTTCCGGTGCCGGTTCCCGTGCCGGTTCCGGTTCCGGTTCCGGTGAGACGACCGCTGGGGGTGAGGGTGCCGGCGGGACGACGGCGGCGGGAGCCGGCGGGAGCCCGACGCGACGGCGGTTCCTGACGCTGGGGTCGGCCGCGGGGGTGCTGGCGGCGGCCGGTACGGCGGCCTGGTGGACCGCCGGACGACCCGACGGAACCTCGGACGAGGGCGGCTCCGGCACGCTGCCGCGTCTGACGCTCGCCGTCCAGGCCGATCTCAGTGGCGACGGCCGGACCACGGGCCGGGCCCAGGAGAACGGGGTCCGGCTGGCCGTCGCCCGGCTCAACTCCCTCACCGGGCGCGCCTTCGAGCTGGCGCTCCAGGTGCACGACGACCGGGGCGTGGCGAGCCGGGCGCAGGAGATCGCCCGGCGGCTGGCGGCCGACGACCGGGTCCTGGCGGTGCTCGGACCGAGCACCGACGCCTGTGCGCAGGCCACCCTCGCCCTCTATCAGAAGGCCCTGCTGCCGATGGTGTCCGTGTCGGTCGGCCTGGACGACGTCGACGCCTTCACCTACCGGGTGTACGCCGCCACCCGCCCCAACGACGCGACGCTCGTGACGCCCCTGGTGGCGTACCTCGTGCGCACCGCCGACGCCCGCCGGACGGTGCTGGTCGACGACGCGGCCGAGGGGGACTTCAGCTGGCGCCTCTGCTCGGGGGTGGCCGAGGCCCTGGGCGCGGGGCACACGGTGATCCGGCGCACCCTGGCCGCCGACGCCGACTCGGACGGCGCGTTCCGTGCCCTCGCCGAGGCGGTGACGGGCGCCGACGCGGACGCGGTGGTGTTCGGCGGGGGGTACGCGCGGGCCGCGCGCCTGGCCCGCGCGCTGCGCTCCGCCGGCTTCACCGGTGCCCGGCTGGCCGCCGAACGCGCCTGCGACGCGCGCTTCCTCAGCGCGGCGGGCGACGCCGCCGACGGCTGGGTGTTCGCGACCGCCTACCTGGACCCGGCCCGGGTGACGGCCGCGAAGTCCTTCGTCACCGCCTACCGCGCCCGCTTCGGCGCCGCCCCGCCGCCGTACGCCGCCGAGGCCTACGACGCGACCCTGTTCGTGGCGCGCGCCCTGACCTCGCTGGGCCCGGACCGAGCCGAACGGGGCGCCGTCGTGGGCCGGTTGCGGGAGACCGACTACCGGGGGATCACCAAACGGCTGCACTACACCGGGTCGAGCACCCGCTACACCATGGACGCGATGTATCTGTTCCGGGCCTCCGGGGACGCGTTCCGCTTCCTCGGACAGTACGAAGACGCCACCGCCGCCACCGCTGCCACCGCTGCCACCGCCACCGCCACGCCCTGAGCGCGCGGGGGTTCAGCCGGTGAACGCGGTCCCCGACGCGCGCCCGGCGACCAGCGCGGCGAGGGCGGCCCGCGAGGAGACTCCCGCCTTGCGGTAGATCCGCGACACATGGGTCTCGACCGTGCGCCGGCTCAGACAGAGGCGGTCGGCGATCGCGGGACTCGTCAGCCCCTCGGCGACCAGTCCGGCGATCTCCCTTTCGCGGGCGGTCAGTTCGGCGAGCCGCCGCTCGGGCCCGTCGGCTGCCTCGGCCACGGCGGGGCCGACCGCGTCGGCGAGTCCGGTCAGCATCGCGGATCCCCCGGCGGCGGCGAGTCTGCGCCCCCGCTGCCAGGCGGCCCGTCCCTGCCGGGGCCCCTCCGGGTCCGCCGCCAGCAAGGGGGCGCCCAGGAGCAGGGAGAACGCCTCCCAGAACAGCGCGCCGCTGCGGGCGCTCTCCTCGGCCGCCGCCGTGAACAGCTCCGCCGCCGCCCGGGGGTCGCCGAGGCCGAGGGGGATGTGGGCGCTGCTGCGCAGGGCCGAGGCCCGCTGCACGGGCAGGTCGAGCCGCTCGGCCTCCTCGCGGGCCCGCTCTGCCCAGTCCTTCGCCGCGTCCACCTCGCCCAGCGCGAGGGAGGCGGTCACCAGGATCTCCAGGAACAGCGGGCGCATCGAGGGCTGGAGCCGGCACAGATCCGGGCCGCCCGCCTGCAGCACCGCCTCGCGGGCGCGGACCGGGTCGCCAGCCGTGAGCGCCGCGTAGCCGAGCATGCACCGGGCGATGGAGGCCCACCAGTTGACGCCCAGTCCGGCCGCGGCGACCGCCTCCTCGGCCACCGCGAGGGGCCGCGGGTCGCCGGGCGGGCAGGCGGCGACCACCGCGTGGGCCTTGGTGGCGAGGACGAAGGCGAGGAGTTCGTCGCTGCCGATGCCACGGGCGATGTCCTCGGCCTCGTCGGCCAGTTCCACCGCCGACACCGGCCGGCAGATCTGGACGTGGACATGGGCCTTGCACAGCAGCAGATGGGGCAGCAGGGCGAGCTGGCCGGTGCGGCGGGCGATGGCCAGGCCCCGGTCGGCGTGCCGCTCGGCGTCGGCGAAGCGCTCCAGGAACGCCTCGGCCCAGCCCAGCCTGGCCAGTTGCTCGCACAGGCCGGTGAGGTCGTCGTCCGGCAGTGAGTCGACGAGGGCCGCGGCCTGGCGGGCGTACCGGTCGGCGTCGGCCGTCTCGCCCTCGTAGGCCTCGCCGAGCGCGGCGACGGCCAGCGCGCCGGCCACGCCCACCTCGTCGCCGAGGGAGCGGGCCACCGCGAGGGTGCGGGCCATGTCGGCGCGCACGGCCGGGTACGAGGTGTCGTGCGGGGCCGAGGCGCCCAGCTCCAGGCCGAGCGCCACCTGGTCGGCCGGTGAGGGCGCCGGGTCGGTGCGGTGCAGTTCGCGGCGGAGCAGGGCCACCGCCTCCGAGTAGCGCCCCAGATGACGTTCCGTCCCGGCGCACAGCACGACGGCCGACGCACGCGAGCCGCCGGCCGTCCCGGCGGCCGCCTCCGCGGTGCCTTCGGCGGCCGGGTCGGGCATGGCGAGCACCTGGTGCAGCAGGTCGCGGCCGGCCCGGAGTTCGCCGCAGGCGCCGAGGGCGCGGGCCCGGCGCAGCATCAGGTCGCGGCGGCGCGCCGCCTGGTCCGGGGTGTGCGGCAGATGCCGCAGCACCACGCCGAGCCAGTGCGCGCAGCTCGCGGGCGCGGTGTCCGCGGCCTGTTCGGCGGCCCGGATCAGCACGTCCGCCGTCTCGGGGTCCCAGCCGGACAGCGAGCGCTCGGCGTGGTGGGCCCGCTCGGCGGGCGGGGCGTCGGCGCGGGCCAGTGCGGCGGCCGCGAGCCGGTGCGTCTCGGTGCGCAGCCAGGGGTCGGTGCCGTCGTGGACGAGGCTGCGCAGCACGGGGTGGCGCAGGGTCAGCCGTCCGTGCGGGCCGGTGCGCAGCAGGTCGCGGCGGGTCAGTTCGGCGAGGTCGGGGGCCAGGGCGGCCGGGGTGCGGCCGGTGACCGGGGCGAGCAGGGCGGGGGTGGCGTGGTCGCCGAGCGCGGCCACCACCTCGACCAGCTTGCGCTGTGCGGCGCCGAGCGGGGTCAGTTCGTCCAGCAGCAGCGCGCCGAGTCCGGTCGTGGACAGCCGGCTGACCGGGGCGCCCTCGCGGTGCGCCTGGAGCAGGGCCAGCAGATAGAGGGGGTTGCCCTCGCTGGCGGCGAAGAGCCGGGCGGCCTCCTCGCGCTCCAGTCCGGGGGCGAGCCGCTCGACGCAGGCCTGCTCGTCCAGCGGCCCGAGGACGGTGCGGTGCACCGCTCCGGTGTCGGTGCCGCGCTGGAGGGTCGCGGTGAGCGGGGCGGGGCTCTGCCGTTCCCGGCGGGCGACGGCGAGCAGGACCCGGGCGCGCGGGGGATGCCGTACGAGATGGTCGAGGAGCTCCAGGGAGGCGGGATCCGCCCAGTGCAGGTCGTCGAGCACCAGGACCAGCGGTGCGGTGGCGGCGTGGGTGAGCAGGGCTGCCGTGGCGCGGTGCAGACCGAAGCGGTCGGCGCGGCGGGCGGCGCCGGTCAGCACGGGAGCGACCTCGGCGGCGGCGGGGAAGGACGCGGGGACGGCGGGGTCGAGGTCGGCGAAGGCGTCGGTGAACGGCTGGAAGGGGATGTGCCGTTCGTACTCCGTGGCGCGGCCGCGCAGCACCGTGGCTCCCCCGCGGGCCGCGCGCCGGCACAGCTCGTGGGTGAGGCGGCTCTTGCCGATGCCGGCCTCGCCGCTGATGTCCAGCACCGCCGGGCGGCCCTCCGCGTCCGCCGCGAGGTCCGCCAGCAGCCGGTCGAGCAGCCCGAGTTCGGCGTCCCGGCCGACCAACGGCATCCGTTCCGTCGTCATGTCCCCGCCCCCTGCGCCCCGTCCTGCTGATCATCCTGCCGTACGCCACCGACAGGGGGTGATCCTCCCGGCGGCTGAGCGGGGCGAGGGCCGCCGCACGGGTGGCCCGGTCAGGCGACCGGCTCCGGCCGCGGTTCCTCGAACTGGGTGCGGTGGAGCTCCGCGTAGCGTCCGTCCGCCGCGAGGAGGTCCTCGTGGGTGCCGCGTTCCACGATCCGTCCGGCCTCGACGACGAGGATGAGGTCGGCGGCGCGGACGGTGGAGAGGCGGTGGGCGATGACGACGGCGGTGCGGCCCGCCAGCGCCTCGGTGAGGGCCTCCTGGACGGCCGCCTCGGAGGTGTTGTCGAGGTGGGCGGTGGCCTCGTCGAGGACGACGACCTGCTGGCGGGCGAGGAGCAGCCGGGCGATGGTCATGCGCTGGCGTTCGCCGCCGGAGAGCCGGTAGCCGCGTTCGCCGACGACGGTGTCGAGGCCGTCGGGCAGGGAGCGGACGAGGTCGTCGAGGCGGGCGCGGAGCAGCGCGTCCCACAGCTCGTCCTCCGTGGCCCCGGGCCGGGCGAGCAGCAGGTTGGCGCGGACGGTGTCGTGGAAGAGGTGGCCGTCCTGGGTGACCATGCCGAGGGTGGCCCGCAGCGAGCCGGCGCCGAGGTCGCGGACGTCGACCCCGCCGATGCGGACGGCGCCGCCGTCGATGTCGTACAGGCGCGGCAGGAGCTGGGCGATGGTCGACTTCCCGGCGCCGGAGGAGCCGACGAGCGCCACGGTCTGGCCGGGTTCGGCGCGGAAGGACACCCCGTGCAGGACCTCGTCGCCGCCGCGGGTGTCGAGGGTGGCGACCTCCTCCAGGGAGGCGAGGGAGACCTTGTCGGCGGACGGGTAGCCGAAGCGGACGTCGTCGAACTCGACGGACACCGGGCCCTCGGGGACTTCGCGGGCGTCCGGTTTCTCCTCGATGAGCGGCTTCAGGTCGAGCACCTCGAAGACCCGCTCGAAGCTGACCAGGGCGCTCATCACCTCCACGCGCGCCCCGGCGAGCGCCGTGAGCGGCGCGTACAGGCGGGTCAGCAGGAGCGCCAGGGCGACCACGGCGCCCGGTTCGAGGGTGCCGTTCAGGGCGAGCCGGCCGCCGAGGCCGTACACGAGGGCGAGGGCCAGGGCGGAGACGAGGGTGAGGGAGGTGAGGAAGACGGACTGGGCGGTGGCGGTGCGGACGCCGATGTCCCGGACGCGGGCGGCGCGGGCCGCGAACTCGGCGGACTCCTCCTCGGGGCGTCCGAACAGTTTGACCAGGGTGGCGCCGGGCGCCGAGAACCGTTCGGTCATCCGGGTGCCCATCGCGGCGTTGAGGGCGGCGGCCTCGCGCTGCATCCCGGCCATCCTGCGGCCCATCCGGCGGGCCGGGATCACGAAGACCGGCAGCAGGGCCAGCGCCAGCAGGGTGACCTGCCAGGACAGGGTGAGCATGACGGCGAGCGTGAGCACCAGGGTGACCAGGTTGGACACCACTCCGGAGAGGGTGTTGCTGAACGCGCGCTGGGCGCCGATCACATCGTTGTTGAGTCGGGAGACGAGCGCCCCCGTACGAGTACGTGTGAAGAACGCGACCGGCATTTTCTGCACATGATCGAACACGGTCGTGCGCAGATCGAGAATGAGTCCCTCCCCGAGCGTCGCCGACAGCCTCCTGCCCAGGATGCCGAGCGCCGCCTCCAGGACCGCGATGAGCGCGATGAGCAGCGCCAGCCGCACCACCCGGTCGGGGTCGCCGTGCGACACGATCGCGTCGACGACCCGGCCGGCGAGTACGGGAGTCGCGACCGCGAGCAGCGCGGTCACCACCCCGAGCAGCACGAACAGCGTCATACGGCGGCGGTGCGGCCGGGCGAACGCGCCGATGCGGCGCAGCGTGGCGGGGTCGAAGGGGCGGCGTTCCTGCTGGGAGTTCATGACGCTGTACAGCTGCGTCATGGCTACGGCGTCCATGCTCATGGGAGAGACCGTAGAACCTCGAGCGTTGTTGAGGTCAACTCGTACACCAAGGCACCCCCGAAGGACCCGATGACCGTACGTAATGCTCCGTCTCCGCTTCCGCAACCCGCTGTTGGGACCGCGCGGAAAACCTCTCCCACTGTGACAGCGGTTCCGCTCCCCTCGCTCCCCCGGCGCCTCCCCCTGCGCCGGGTCCTGTGTCTGCTCCCGCTCCTGCTGGTCACCGTGGTCGCGGTGCGCCACCGCTCGGTGCTCGCCGAGGGCTTCGGTCATCTGCGCACCGCGCAGTGGCCCTGGCTGCTGGCCGCGGCCGGGGCCACCTGTCTGACCTGGGTCGCCGCGGCCGTCACCCGGCAGGGGGCGGTGGTGCAACCGCTGCCCCGGCTCCGGCTGCTCGCCACGCAGTTCGCGGCGGGCGCGGCCAACCATCTGCTGCCGACGGGGCTGGGCGCGAGCGCGGTCAACCTGCGCTTCATGACGGTGTGCGGGGTGCCGTTGGCCCGTTCCTCGGCGGCCCTCGCGCTGTATCTGCTGGCGGAGGGCGTGGCCCGGGTGGGTCTGCTGGCCACGCTGCTGCTCGTCTTCCCCGACGCGCTGCGGCTCGGCTCGCTGCTGCCGCACGGCGCGGTCGCTCCGCTGCTGGGCGCGCTGGGGGCGGTCGTGCTCCTGGCGGCAGGCGCGCTGGTGCTCGTACGGCGGCTGCGGACGGCCGTGTTCTCGTTCCTGCGCACCGCGCTCGGCGAGGCCCGGTCGGTGCACAGCTGCCCGGCGCGGGCGGCGGCCCTGTGGGGCGGCTCCCTGGCGTTCCCGGTGCTCCAGGCGGCCGGACTGGCGGCGGTGGGGCAGGCGCTGGGCCTGCCGGTCCCGCCGGCCCACATGGCGGTGGCCTATCTCGCGGCGACGGTGGCGGTGGCCCTGGTGCCCACCCCGGGCGGCATCGGCTCGGTGGAGGCGGCCCTGATCGTGGCGCTGGTCGCGGCGGGCGGCCCGCTGGCCCTGGCCACCGCGGTCGTCCTCACCTACCGCGTCATCACCGTGTGGCTGCCGCTGGTGCCGGGTGCGGTGACGCTGGGGGCGCTGGTGCGCTGGAAGGTGATCTGAGCGCCTGGTGCGCGACGTGGGGGCACGCGGGGTGCCCGGAAGTCGCCGCCCGGACGTCCCTGGGGTGCGAACCGCCGTGCCCGATACGGCAGGATGGACGGTTCGTGCCCGCTCGCGGCGGGCGCGTCCGCACATCCCGTGAACAAGCAGGTGACAACGTGACGAGACTTCACATCCGGCCGTCGGCGGGCGTCTTCGCCCTCCCCGCGGAGCGAGACGCCGGAGGTGACCGGTGAACCGGGCGCTGACCCTGGACGACCTCGTCCTCGCCGGGATCGCCCTGGCCACCGGGTTCCTGGTGGCCTTCCTGTCGCGCACGCTGCTGCGCTGGCTGGGCAAGCACGCCAAGCGCACCCGGTGGAGCGGCGACGACGTCATCGTGGACGCGCTGCGCACGGTGGTGCCGTGGGCGGCGATCGCGGGCGGCGCGGCCGCCGCGGCGGCGGTGCTGCCGCTGACGAAGGCGGTCCAGCACACCGTGAACCAGTGCCTGACGGTGCTGCTGATCTTCGTGGTGACGGTGTCGGCGGCCCGGGTGATCGCCGGTCTGGTGCAGGCGCTCACCCAGTCCCGCTCCGGGGTGGCCGGCTCCGCCACGATCTTCGTGAACATCACGCGCGTGCTGGTGCTGGCCATCGGCTTCCTGGTGATGCTCCAGTCCCTCGGCATCTCCATAGCCCCGATGCTCACCGCGCTGGGCGTCGGCGGTCTGGCCGTGGCGCTGGCCCTCCAGGACACCCTCGCCAACCTCTTCGCGGGCATCCACATCCTCGCCTCGAAGACCGTCCAGCCCGGTGACTACATCAAGCTGAGCAGCGCGGAGGAGGGGTACGTCGAGGACATCAACTGGCGTCAGACCACGGTCCGGGCGCTGTCGAACAACCTGATCGTGATCCCCAACGGACAGCTCGCCAAGGCCAACATGACCAACTTCATGCGGCCCGAGCAGCAGTTGACGGTCCTGGTGCAGGTGGGCGTGGCCTACGACAGCGATCTGGAGCATGTGGAGCGGGTGACCATGGAGGTGGTCGCCGAGGTGATGACGGAGATCGCCGGTGCGGTCCCGGACCATGAACCGGCCGTCCGCTTCCACACCTTCGGCGACTCCCGCATCGGCTTCACGGTGATCCTGGGCGTCGGCGAGTTCAGCGACCAGTACCGGATCAAGCACGAGTTCATCAAGCGGCTGCACCGGCGCTACCGCGAGGAGGGCATCCGGGTGCCGGCCCCGGCCCGCAACATCTCGCTCCAGCAGGGCGCGGTCGTGATCCCGCAGCAGCGCACGGGTGCCGACACCGGTGCCGCCGATGCGGACGGGGCGACCCCCGTCCGCCTCGACAACTGACCTACAGCGTCGCCGAGTTCTCGTGCCAGCGCGCCCCGGACTTCCTGCGCGGGGCGGTGAGGGACGGGGTCACCGGGGTGACCGTCCAGTCGGGGTGGCCGGGCATCCTCGGGGTGCTCGTGCCGTACAGCCAGTCGCGCAGGAATCCGGAGACGTCCTGGCCGGAGACCTGGGAGGCGACGGTGATGTAGTCCTCCGTGGACGCGGAGGAGTTGCGGAAGCGGGCCAGGAACGCCCGCTCCACCGCGTGGAAGGCGTCCTCGCCGATCAGCTGCCGCAGGGCGTACAGGACGAGGACGCCGCCCAGGTAGCGCTGGCTGTCGAAGAGGTTGGCCGCGTTCGGCGCGGCGACGGGACCGGAGGTCCGCCGCCACTGGTCGCCGCGCGCGTACGTGTCCTTCATCCGGGCCTCGAACGTGGTCAGGCCCAGGGAGTCCGGCCAGCCGCGCTCGTAGCGGTAGAGCAGTCCGTAGAAGTCGGCGTGGCCCTCGTTGAGCCAGAGGTCGGCCCAGGTGGCGGGCGAGACGCTGTTGCCGAAGTAGGAGTGGACCAGCTCGTGCATCATGTGCGAGCCGATCTTCGGCTCCGCCTGGAGCAGGAAGTTCGGCTTGTACAGGGTGAGGGTCTGGGTCTCCAGGCCGGTGAAGTCGAAGGCGGCCGGGTCGTCGGAGTTGCAGGGCAGCAGCCCGTACGTCTCGAAGGGGTACGCGCCGAGGCGCTGTTCGAGCCACTCCACCAGGCCCGGGGTGAGGGCGAGGGCGGGCTCCAGCGCCTCGGCCCGGGCGGTGGGGACGACATCGCGCAGCGGCAGCCCGTGCGGGCCCTGCCGGTCCTTGACGACGTAGTCGCCGACCGTGATCTGCACCAGTTCGGTGGCGATCGGGGAGCGGGAGCGGTAGGTGTACGCGGTCCGGTCGCCGGCCAGGTGCTCGGTGCAGACCAGGGCGCCGCTCGCGACGGCCTTCAGGGCGGCCGGGACCGTGATGCGGACGGTGAGGCCGGCCTTGTCCGAGGGGTGGTCGTTGCAGGGGAACACGGTGTGCGCCGAGTCGGGCTGCGGGCACAGGGCGAACCCGTCGGGGGTGGGCACCCAGGCGGTGTGCGGGAGCGAGCGGCGCGGGTCGGCCGTGTACGTCACCCGGACGGTGGCCCGGGCGCGGTCGGCGAGCGCGCGGGCCGGCGTGATCCGCAGCTTCTCGTCCACCTGTGCGAACTCGGCCGTGCGGCCGTCGACGCTCACGGACGCTATGTCCAGGCCGAGGGCGTCCAGGGAGAGGCGGGACAGGCACTGGGTGGTACGGATCTCCAGCGTCGCCGTGGCGTCGACCAGGGCGGTCGTGGCGTCGTAGGAGAGGTCGAGGTGGTAGGAGGTGACGCGGTAGCCGTCGTTGCCGAGGGCCGGGAAGACCGGGTCGCCGAGGGTCTCGGGGGCCGGGGCGGGGGCCGTACCGGCGCCGTCCGTCCTGCCGTCCGCGGGTGCCGCCTGGGCCGTGTTGCCCCCGACTACGACGGCCGCGGTGCCGATGAGGGCCGCGGCGGGGCCCGTCACTCTGGTGCGATATCTCATGATCCGCTTTCGCTCGGGCGGCCGGATGGTC
The DNA here is from genome assembly GCF_040630405.1 of Streptomyces sp. NPDC005811. Lineage (NCBI taxonomy): Bacteria > Bacillati > Actinomycetota > Actinomycetes > Kitasatosporales > Streptomycetaceae > Streptomyces > Streptomyces sp. NPDC005811. Next base: position 289,105 of record NZ_JBEXXK010000003.1, on the reverse strand, counting down.
GGTCCGGCCGGTGGAGGAGGTCGACTCTCTACCCCCTGGACCACCGGATCGGGCCGATCGGTTGCCCGTACGGCGGACATCGGAGCGAAAAGTGTGAGCGGAGCCCCGGCGGACCCCTGTCGAGCCCGCCCGCGTCACGAGATATCTTGATGTCGAGCAATGTTGCAGACGTGGAGCGGAGCACCCGGTGACTGACTCGACCATCATCTACACGCACACTGACGAGGCCCCGGCCCTGGCGACGTATTCCTTCCTGCCGGTGGTCCAGGCGTACGCCTCGCAGGCGGGTGTCGCCGTGACCACGCGGGACATCTCGCTGGCCGGGCGCATCATCGCCGTGTTCCCGGAGTACCTGGCCGAGGACCAGCGGATCCCGGACGCGCTGAGCGAGCTCGGCGAGCTGGCCAAGACGCCCGAGGCCAACATCATCAAGCTGCCGAACATCTCGGCGTCGATCCCCCAGCTCAAGGCCGCCGTCGCCGAGCTGCAGGGCCAGGGCTACGCGCTGCCGGACTACCCGGACGACCCGAAGACCGACGAGGAGCGGGAGATCCAGGCCCGCTACGACAAGGTCAAGGGCTCGGCCGTGAACCCGGTCCTGCGCGAGGGCAACTCCGACCGCCGCGCCCCCGCCTCGGTCAAGAACTACGCCAAGACCCACCCGCACCGCATGGGTGCCTGGAGCGCCGACTCCAAGACCAACGTGGCGACGATGGGCGAGAACGACTTCCGCTCCACCGAGAAGTCCGTGGTGATCTCCGAGGCCGGTTCGGTCCGGATCGAGCTGGTCGCCGAGGACGGCGCCACCACCGTCCTGCGCGAGTCCGTACCGGTCCTCGCGGGCGAGGTCGTCGACGCGTCCGTGCTGCACGTGGCCGCGCTGCGCGAGTTCCTCACCGCGCAGATCGCCGAGGCCAAGGCCCGGGGCGTGCTGTTCTCGGTGCACCTGAAGGCCACGATGATGAAGGTCTCCGACCCGATCGTCTTCGGCCACGTGGTGCGCGCCTTCTTCCCGAAGACCTTCGCGCAGTACGGCGCGACGCTCGCCGCCGCCGGCCTGTCCCCGAACAACGGTCTGGGCGGCATCCTGGGCGGCCTCGCCGCCCTCCCCGAGGGCGACGCGATCAAGGCCTCCTTCGACGCCGAGCTCGCCGAGGGCCCGGCCCTGGCGATGGTCGACTCCGACAAGGGCATCACCAACCTGCACGTGCCGTCCGACGTCATCGTCGACGCCTCGATGCCGGCCATGATCCGCACCTCGGGCCACATGTGGGGCCCGGACGGCCAGGAGGCCGACACCCTCGCGGTGCTGCCGGACTCCTCGTACTCCGGCGTCTACCAGGCCGTGATCGACGACTGCCGTGCCCACGGCGCCTACGACCCGTCGACCATGGGCTCCGTCCCGAACGTCGGCCTGATGGCGCAGAAGGCCGAGGAGTACGGCTCCCACGACAAGACCTTCGAGATCAAGGCCGCCGGCACGGTCCGTCTGGTCGACCAGGCCGGCGACGTGCTCATCGAGCAGCCGGTCGCCGAGGGCGACATCTTCCGCGCCTGCCAGACCAAGGACGCCCCGATCAAGGACTGGGTGAAGCTCGCCGTCACCCGCGCCCGCGCCACCGGCGACCCGGCCGTGTTCTGGCTGGACGAGACCCGCGCGCACGACGCCAACCTGATCGCCAAGATCGACGCCTACCTGCCGGAGCACGACACCGAGGGCCTGGACATCCGGATCCTCGCCCCGGTCGACGCCACCAAGCTGTCGGTGGAGCGCATCCGCCGCGGCGAGAACACCATCTCGGTGACCGGCAACGTGCTGCGCGACTACCTGACCGACCTCTTCCCCATCCTGGAGCTGGGCACCAGCGCCAAGATGCTGTCGGTCGTCCCGCTGATGGCGGGCGGCGGCCTGTTCGAGACGGGCGCCGGCGGCTCCGCGCCGAAGCACGTCCAGCAGCTGGTCAAGGAGAACTACCTGCGCTGGGACTCCCTCGGTGAGTTCTTCGCGCTCGTGCCGGCCCTCGAGCAGTACGCCACGGCCACCGGCAACGCCCGCGCCCAGGTCCTCGCCGACACCCTCGACGCCGCCACGGCGACCTTCCTCAACGAGGACAAGTCCCCGACCCGTCGCGTCGGCGGCATCGACAACCGCGGCAGCCACTTCTACCTGTCCCTGTACTGGGCGCAGGAGCTGGCGCGCCAGAGCGACGACGCGGAGCTGGCCAAGGCCTTCCAGCCGCTCGCCGAGACGCTCGCCGCGGCCGAGGGCACCATCGTCGACGAGCTGAACGCCGTCCAGGGCGAGGGCGCCGACATCGGCGGCTACTACCAGCCCGACCCGGCCAAGGCGGCGGCGGTCATGCGCCCGTCGGCCACCTGGAACGAGGCGCTCGCGTCCCTGAGCTGACGCACCCCGCTCCACCCCGCGCCCCGGCCGGCAACTCCCGGCCGGGGCGCGGCTTTTGTGTCGACTGTGTCAGCCGGATGTCATGTTTTTTGCAGATCGGTTCGGCCCCGGCCTGCCGTGCTTTCCTCCTCGCACGTCCCCCGCTCTCACCCGCACGCAGAGCACGAGGAGCACGAGGAGCACCATGAGCACGCAGTCCGACACCTCGGCCTGGTCGTTCGAGACCCGGCAGATCCACGCCGGGGCCGCCCCCGATCCGGTCACCGGCGCCCGCGCCACCCCGATCTACCAGACCACGTCCTTCGTGTTCCGGGACACCCGGCATGCCGCCGACCTGTTCGCGCTCGCCGAGCCGGGCAACATCTACACCCGGATCCACAACCCCACCCAGGACGTCCTCGAACAGCGGATCGCGGCCCTGGAGGGCGGCGTGGCCGCGGTCGCGCTGGCGTCCGGGCAGGCGGCGGAGACCCTCGCGATCCTGACGGTGGCGCGCGCGGGCGACCACATCGTGTCCAGCACCTCCCTGTACGGCGGCACGTACAACCTGCTGCGGCACACCCTGCCGCGGTTCGGCATCGAGGTGTCGTTCGTGGACGACCCGGACGACCCGGAGGCCTGGCGGGCGGCGATCCGGCCGCACACCAAGGCGCTGTTCGCGGAGTCGCTGGGCAACCCGCGCGGCAACGTCCTCGACATCCGGGCGGTCGCGGACGTGGCGCACGCGGCGGGCGTCCCGCTGATCGTGGACAACACCGTGCCGACGCCGTACCTGGTGCGGCCGATCGAGCACGGCGCGGACGTCGTCGTGCACTCGGCCACCAAGTTCCTCGGCGGGCACGGCACCACGATCGCCGGTGTGGTGGTGGACGGCGGCACCTTCGACTTCGGCGCGCACCCGGAGCGCTTCCCCGACTTCAGCGAGCCCGACCCCAGCTACCACGGCCTGCGGTACTGGCCGGCGCTCGGCCCGGGGGCGTACGCGATCAAGCTGCGGGTCCAGCTGCTGCGCGACCTCGGTCCGGCGCTCTCCCCGCACTCGGCGTTCCTGCTGCTCCAGGGCGTGGAGACGCTGAGCCTGCGCATCGAGCGGCACTCGGCGAACGCGCTCGCGCTCGCCGAGTGGCTGGAGCGGCGGGACGAGGTCGCCGTCGTCCACTACGCGGGCCTGGAGTCCAGCAGGTGGTACGAGGCGGGGCGGAAGTACCTGCCGCAGGGCGCGGGCGCGATCGTCTCCTTCGAGCTGCGGGACGGCATCGAGGCGGGCAAGCGGTTCGTGGACGCGGTGGAGCTGTTCAGCCATCTGGCGAACATCGGCGATGTGCGCAGCCTGATCATCCATCCGGCGTCCACGACCCACAGCCAGCTCGACGAGGAGCAGCTGGCGGCCACCGGCACCTCGCCGGGCCTGGTGCGGCTGTCGGTCGGCATCGAGAACCTCGCCGATCTGAAGGCCGACCTGGAGGCCGGTTTCCGCGCGGCCAAGGGCGCCTAGGTGACGCTGCCGAAGGAGGTCTCCCTGCCGCCGGCCACCGGGGCCTGGCGGGAGGGGGACCCGCCCGGGCGGCGGCGCTGGTACCGGGCCGAGCGCCCCCTCGCCCTGGAGGCGGGCGGTGAACTGCCGGGCGTACGGCTGGCGTTCGAGACCTGGGGGCGGCTCGCGCCGGACGCCTCCAACGCCGTGCTGGTGCTGCACGCGCTCACCGGGGACAGCCATGTCGCCGGAGCGGCCGGCGAGGGGCATCCGACGGCCGGCTGGTGGGACGCTCTGGTCGGTCCGGGGCGGCCGCTCGACACCGACCGCTGGTTCGTGGTCGCGCCCAATGTGCTCGGCGGCTGCCAGGGCAGTACGGGCCCGGCCTCGGCGCGCCCCGACGGGCGCCGGAGCTGGGGCGGGGCCTTCCCCTTCCTGACCCAGCGCGACCAGGTCGCCGCCGAGGCGGGGCTCGCGGACGCCCTCGGGGTGGCGCGCTGGGCGCTGGTCGTCGGCGGCTCGATGGGCGGCATGAGGGCGGTGGAGTGGGCCGTGTCCCGCCCGGAGCGGGTCGGCGCCCTGCTGCTGCTCGCCACGACGGCGGCGGCGAGCGCGGAGCAGATCGCCTGGGTGCAGATCCAGACCGGGGCCGTGCGCGCCGACCCGCACTGGCAGGGCGGCGACTACCACGACACCGGCCGTGGCCCCCTCGGCGGACTGGGTCTCGCCCGCCGGCTCGCCCATGTCACCTACCGCAGCGAGCCGGAGCTGCGGACCCGCTTCGGCCGTGCGCCCCAGGAGGGGGAGGACCCCTTCCGGGGCGGGCGCTACCAGGTGGGCTCGTATCTCGACCATCACGCGGCCAAGCTGGTGCGGCGGTTCGACGCGGCCAGCTATGTGGTGCTGTCCGAGGCGATGAACGCGCACGACGCCGGCCGGGGCCGGGGCGGGGCGCGGGCCGCCCTCGGCCGGGTGACCGCGCCCACCCTGGTGGCCGGCGTGGACTCCGACCGGCTCTATCCGCTCGCCCAGCAGGCCGAGCTGGCGGCCCTGATCCCGTCCGCCGACCGGCTCCGGGTGATCGGGTCGCCGTACGGCCACGACGGGTTCCTGATCGAGACGGAGCAGGTCGCCGCGCTCGTGCGGGAGCTCCTCGGTACGGCGGTCACCAGTCCCGGGTGGCGATGAGCTCCTCCAGGTCCGCGTCGGTGAAGCCGTAGGCCCGGGCGACGAACCAGAAGTCCTCGGCTATCTCCTCCCGGGCCACCGTCTCGATCTCGCTGCCGGCCTCCCAGAAGGCGTCCTGGAGCATGTTGAACTCCTCGGTGGCGGCGTGCGTCAGGGCGTACAGCCCGTCGAGGTCCGCGGGCCGCTCCGCCTCGACGCGCGCGCACAGCCGCAGCAGGATGTCCCGGCCGCGGTCCACCACGGGGTCCGGGTAGTAGTCGTCCCGGTACAGCGCCTTCAGGAACGCGTGCCCCGTCACCTGCTCGTTCGTCACTGCCATGCCCGTCCCCGCCCTCGCGCCCCGTCGTGCTGTGATGGCATCTCCGCAGGCGTCCGCGCCCGCACCACCGATCATGCACCACGCCACTGACAACGCCCCGGGAGCCGCCCGATGACCCCTGCCGCACCCTCCTTCGTCCTTCTCCCCGGAGCGGCCGCGTCGCCGGTGATCCTGCATGTGCCGCACGCGGCGCGGGAGATCCCGGCCGGGGTGCGGGCGGACATCGTGCTGGAGGACGCGGCGCTGGAGCGGGAGCTGGACCACATCACCGACGCGCACACCGACCGGATCGCCGAGGAGGCGGCCCGGCTGGCGGGGGTGACGCCCTGGCGGTTCGTCAACCGGCTGTCGCGGCTGGTCGTCGATCCGGAGCGGTTCCCGGACGAGCGGGAGGAGATGCGGGCGGTCGGGATGGGGGCCGTGTACACGCGGACCACGCACGGGGAGGTGCTGCGGGGCGCCGGCCACGACCCCGGGCCGCTGGTCGAGCGGTACTTCCGGCCGTACGCCGACGCCATGACCGAGGCGGTGCGGGAGCGGCTCGCGGCGGTCGGGCGGGCCGTCGTGGTCGACGTGCACTCGTATCCCGCCGAGCGGCTGCCCTACGAGCTGCACGGCGCGGGGCCGCGTCCGCCGGTCTGTCTGGGCACCGACGCCTTCCACACCCCGCCGGAGCTGCTCGCCGCCGCGCGGGCCGCGTTCGCGGGGATCGGGGAGACCGGGCTGGACAGCCCGTTCGCCGGGACGTACGTGCCGCTGGAGCACTACGGGCGGGAGCCCGCGGTGTCCGCGCTGATGGTGGAGATCCGGCGGGACACCTACCTGAGCGAGCCGGGCGGGCCGGCCGGGGCGGGACTGCCCCGGCTGGCCTCGGCCCTCGCGGCCCTGGTGGACGCCGTGTCCTGAGGGCCGCCCGCGGTCAGGCCCGCATCCACTCGGTGACGACCACCTCGCCGCCGGTCCGCAGCCGCAGGGCGAACGGGCCGGTGGGCGGGGTGGGGCAGGCGAAGCGGCCCATGGCGTCGGCGGTGAGCGCGGCCCCCGCGCGCGGGCCGTGCAGGACCTCGACCGAGGCGGACTGCGGCGGCAGCAGCTGCCCCAGCAGTCCCTCCTCGGACACCTCCACGTCGACCGTGAGGCCACCGGTGTGGAAGGTCAGCATCCGCGGCACGTCCCCGGCTCCCCTGACGGGGATCGCGTCGGTCAGCGAGTCGAAGGTCAGCTCGGCGATCCGGGCGTCCAGATCGTGCAGTGCGTACGCCTCGACGGCGATCCGGCACAGCTCCGCCGGGACCGGATCGAGGATGGCGGCGGCCTGGCGGAGCTCCTCCTCCAGGCTCCCGAGGTCGAACTCGTCGTCCTCGAAGCCCTCCTCGAAGCCGTCGTTCAACCCCTCGTCCACCCGGTCGTCGGACCTGCCGTCGGACCTGTCGTGGAACCGGTCGTGGAACCTGTCGTCGCTCATGCCGTTCACAGTGCTCCCCGTGCGTCGAGTCGGGCCCGCAGACGGCGCAGACATCGCTGGCGCATCGGTCCGATGCTGCCGACGGCGATGCCGAGCGCGGTCGACACCTCCTGGTAGCTGGGCGGCGGCGAGGAGACCAGCACCCGCAGCAGCTGCCGGCAGCGGTCGCCGAGCGCCTCGAGCTCCTGCCACAGGAAGCGGACGCGCTCGCTCTGCGCGGCCGCCTCCTCCGAGTCGAGGACCGACTGCTCGGGCGTCGGTGCCTCGCTGGCGCGGTCGAGCAGCTGGGGATCGTCGGTCGGTGTCAGCCGCCTTAAGCTCTTGAGCACCTTCAGGCACTCGTTGCGCGCGGTGCTCGCGATCCACGAGCCCGCCTTCTCCGGTTCGCGGATCCGGCCGAGGTGCTGGGCGAAGCGGAACCACACGGTCTGGTAGACCTCGTGTCCGTCGGCCTCGGAGAGCCGGTGTGCGCGCACGACCGACCACACCAGCGGACTCAGCCCTTCCACGAGCGCCTTCCAGGCCGCCGTTTCACCGTCGACGGCCGACCGGACGAGCGCGCCGACATCTGTACGGTCCACGGCCCCACCCCTCGTGTACGGCCTGTCATCGTACGCCGTGACGGGTGCTCCTTCGGACCTCACGGGCTTCCCGCCCGCGCGCTCAGGCCGGGCCGACCGGGGTCGCACTCCAGCCGAACGGGCGCAGCGCCGGGACGTGCGCCCCGCGCACTTCGGCGAACTCGGTGTTCTTCTCGAGCAGTTGACGGGCGGCGGCACGGGGATCGGTCTCCTTGTTCACGGTCATGTGGGCCGCGACGAGCCCGGCGACCAGGGGGGTGGCGAACGAGGTCCCGCTCCAGGAGGCGAGCCCCTCGAACATCACCTGGTCCGGCTTGCCCGCGCCGTCGCTGAGCACGCCGGTGTGGCGCGGGGAGCGGCAGGTGCAGGCGTAGCCGAAGCCGTAGCGGCAGCTGTCGTAGGTGGAGTGCTGGTAGACGTACGGGACGGGTGTCGAGAACCCGGTGAGGGCGCCGGTGAGGCGCTCGCCGGGGGCGTAGACCCGTACCCAGGGGCCGTGGTTGCTGAAGCAGGCGCCGAACTCGCCGTCGGCGCGCAGCGCGCCGACCGACAGCACGGCGTCGGCGTACTCGGGCAGGGCACCGTAGGCGGCCGGCCAGAAGGGGGTGGCGCTGGCGTTGTTGCCGGCGGCCGCGACCAGCAGGGTGCGCTGTGCGCTCAGGGCCCGCAGGAACGCGTCGAGGCCGAGGAGGCCGTCGACCCGGCCGTTGGAGGTGCCGGCGGAGAGGCTGAGGATGTCCGGCCAGCCGCCCTGTTCCACGGCGTCGAAGAGCCTTTCGCCGAACTCGTCCTCGAGGATGGCGCCGCAGTCGTTGAGCGTGTTGCGCACGGTGACGTCGGTGTTGGGCGCGACGGCCGCGACCAGTCCGGCGATGAACGTGCCGTGGCCGACGTACTGCTGGAGGACGCCGTCCTGGTCGGTCTCCTGGATCTGGAGGTCGCCGTCGGTGTGGGCGAGCGGCGGGTAGGAGCGGTAGTCGTGCATCAGGCCGGTGTCGATCACCAGGACGCCCACGGCGGAGTCCGGGTCGTGACCGCCCTCGGCCGGGGCGGGGTTGGGCAGGCCGGTGGCCGGGGCGGGCACGGGTTCGTCGCCGGGGCAGGCGTTGACGGAGATCGACACCACGTGGTTGCGGCTGACCAGGCGGCGTCCGGTACGGCCCTCCGCCTCGCGCAGGGCGCGCACGGCGCCGGCGACGGCGTGGTCGGCGGTGCGGTCGCCCTGGCCGGGGTCGCCGACCCGGATGCGGGTGATGCCGGAGCGGTTGGTGCGCGGTCCCGCGCGGCTGACGTCGTCGGCGGTCAGTCCGTCGGTCGCGGTGAAGTGGGCGCGGACGGTGTCCTCGACGACCTGCGCCTCCTCTCCGTCGCGGGCGAGCACGACGCCCTTCTCGTAGATGAACTCGGCGGAGTCGTCGGGCCCCATCGCGAGCGGTACGCCGGGCAGCGCGCGCTGGATCTGGTCGAACTGTTCGTGGAATCGCCGTGGTGCCATGCCGTGTCCTCCCCCTGGCCGGTGTGTCGTCAGTCTGATCCGCGAGGCGGTCCGCTGATACAGGTGGTGCGACGGCGGGGACGGTGGTGCGGTTGCGGAACGGGGTGGCGTACTTGTGTGCGTACGCCCCCTGCCTCGCCGTCCCCGGCCCGCCGCCCGCCCGCCGATACCGGCCGATACGGCTCCCGACCGGTGTGGCCTGCCGTGCGGAGCACTACCATCCGTGGAGTGACAGCGGGAAACGACCCGGTTCTCGAACTGCTGCCGATGGTGTTCGCCGCCCCCAACGACGCGTTGTCGCGGGCGGAGGGAGTGCTCGACGCCGACCCGACGCCGTTGCGCGCCTCGGTCGCGCATCAGGTGATCGGTATCTGGCAGCGCGACTGGGGCGACATGCGGCTCGCCCTGGACCATCTGCGGCGCGCCCGCGACCTGGCGGCCCGCGCGGACTCCGCGGAGCGCGAGGCGGACGTACTGGCCACGCTCGGGGTCGCGCTGGTGCACGCCGGCCGCACCCGGCAGGGCCTGACGGCCTTCGAGCGGGGGATCGCGCGCGGGAGCGGCCACACCCGCGCGCGCGTGCTGTACCGGCGGGCCTATTCGTGGTGGGTGCTCGGGCACCACCCGGAGGCGCTGGAGGACGTACGGCGGGCGATCCCGGTGCTGCGGCAGGCGGACGACGTGATCTGGACGGCGCGTGCGCTGACCCTGCGCGCCACCGTGCACCTCGCGCTCGGGGCGGTGGAGCGGGCGGAGGCGGACTTCACGGCGGCCGAGGCGCTGTGGGACACCACCGGCCAGGAGCACGACAAGGCGGACGCGGTGGAGAGCCGGGGGCTGGCCGCGTTCCGCTCCGGGGACGTCCCGGCGGCGCTGCGGCTCCTCGACGAGGCCGAGGAGCGGTACGCCAAGCTCGGCACGCCCACCTTCATGCTCAACATCCGCCGCTGCGAGGTGCTGATGGCGGCCGGGCTGGCGCCGGAGGCCCTCGCCGAGGCGGACGCGGCCATAGCCGTGCTGGACGGCATCGGCGGCCAGTCCACCCGCAAGGCGGAACTGCTGCTGGCCGCCGCCAAGGCCGCCCGGCTGGCGGGGGACGCGGGGACGGCGATCGCGCGGGCGGCGGTCGCGGTGCGGCTGTTCGCCGGGCAGCGGCGCACCTGGTGGGAGGCGCACGCCCAACTCGTGCTGATCGACGCGCGGGTGGCGGCCGGGCGGGGATCGGGACGGCTGGTCGCCGACGCGGTCAGGGTGGCGGAGCGGCTGTCCTCGTTCGGGGCGCCGGCCGCACCGGAGGCCTGGCTGCTGGCGGGCCGGATCGCCCTCGGCCTGGACTGGTCGGCGGACGCCGAACGCTATCTGGAGGTCGCCGCGCGCAGCCGGCGCAGCGGGCCGCCGCTGGCGCGGATGACGGGCTGGGCGGCCCAGGCGCTGTGGGCCCGGGCCACCGGGTCGGACCGGGGGGTGCTGGAGGCCTGCCGGCGCGGACTCGCCGTCCTCGACGACCACCGGACGACGCTGGGCGCCTCGGAGCTGCGGGCCCGGGCCACCGCGCAGGGGGCCGAACTGGCCGCGCTGGCCCAGCAGGTGAGCCTGGAGCGGGGCGGGCCCCGCCGGCTGCTGGAGTGGAGCGAGCGCTGGCGGGCGACGGCCCTGTCCACCCCGCCGACCCGGCCGCCCGCCGATCCGGCGCTGCTGAGCGGGCTGACCGCGTTCCGGGTGATCGCGGCGCGCGCGGAGGAGGCCCGGATGGACGGGCGGCCGGTGCCCGCCCTGGAGCGGGAGCAGCGCCGGCTGGAGCGGGAGATCCGTTCCCGGACCCTGCACATCCGCGGTCATGCGCCGGGGTACGGCGGCCGGTTCGACGCGGGCCGGCTCCTGGACCGGCTCGGGGACGGGCACCTCGTCGAACTCGCCGTGCTGGACGGGCGGGTGCAGGTGCTGCTGTGCGGCGGGGGGCGGGTGCGGAGGTTCACCGGCGGGCTGCTGGCGGAGGCGGAGCGCGAGGCCGAGTACGTGCAGTCGGCGCTGCGCCGGCTGGCCCACCCGGGCGGGGAGGCGCGGCTGCCGCTGGCCGAGACGGCGGGGCGGCGGCTGGAGGAGCTGCTGCTGGGCGAGGCGGCCGGTCGGCTGGGCACGGGGCCGGTGGTGGTGGTGCCCCCGGCACGGCTGCACCGGGTCCCGTGGGCGCTGCTGCCGTCGCTGCGCGAGCGGGTGGTGAGCGTGTCGCCGTCGGCGAGCGCCTGGCTGCGGGCCCGGGACACCGAGCCGCCGCCGGGCGGCCGGCAGGTCCTGGTGCGCGGGCCGGGGCTGGCGACCGGCGGCGCCGAGGTGCCGGAGGTGGCGGGGCGGTACGGCAGGCCCACGGTGCTGGAGCAGGACGACGCGCACGGCAACCGGGTGCTGCGGGAGCTGGACGGGGCCGGGCTGGCGCACATCGCCGCGCACGGCACCTTCCGCGCCGACAGCCCGATGTTCTCGGCGCTGCGGATGGCCGACGGCCCGCTGATCGTCCATGACTTCGAGCGGCTCTCCCGCAGCCCCTACCGGATCATCCTCTCCAGCTGTGACACCGCCCGGCTGGCCTCGGTCGGCGCCGACGAACTCCTCGGCCTGGTCGCCGCGTTGCTGCCGCTGGGCACGGCGGGCGTGGTGGCGAGCAGCGCTCCGGTGAACGACGCGGCGGTGGTGCCGCTGATGCTGGCGCTGCACAAGGGCCTCAGCGACGGCGCCGGTCTCGCGGAGGCGCTGCGCGACGCCCGGGCCGCACTGCCGGGGGACGCGCTGCACCAGGCGACGGGGTGGGCGTTCACGGCGTTCGGCGCGGCGTGAACACCCCTGACCGCTAGGCGGGTTGTTCCATCAGGCAGGGCAGGGCCGCCCGGTCCCCGGCGCCGAGGCGGGTGTAGGCGCCGTAGAGGTGGTTGCCGACCGTGCGGACGGACAGGGTGAGCCGCTCGGCGATCTGACGGTTGCTCAGACCGGCGGCGGCGAGGGTGACGATCTGCCGTTGCCGGGCGGTGAGTTCGCCCAGGGCGGGTCCGGACAGGGCCGGGGTGCGCGCGCCGGGGCAGCGGCGGGCCAGGGCGACGGCCCGGGTGCGGGCGGTGCGGGCGGCCGTGGGGTCGCGGTGGACCCGTACCGCCTGGGCGTGCGCCTCCGCCGCGAACAGCAGGAACCCGCGCTCCGCCAGCTCCTCCGCGACCCGGTTCAGGGCGGGACCGTCGGCGTCGGCGAGGGCCTGGGCGTGCCGGGCGAAGACACCGCCGGGCGGAAGCAGACCGAGCGCGCGTTCGGGGGCGCCGAGGCGTACGGCGGCGTAGGGGTCACCGCCCCCGTCCCCGGCAGGCTCCGACTCGCCCAACTCGACTGCTGCCAGGGCAAGTTCGCGACGGCATGCGAGGACAGCCGCCGCACCGACGCCCTCGCCACGGCACGCGCTGCCCGCCGCCGCACCGCCGGTCTCGCCGCCACGGCACGCGCTGCCCGCCACCGCACCGCCGGTCTCGCCGCCACGGCACGCGCCGCCCGCCACCGCACCGGCACCGTCGTCGTCACGGCATGCGCTGCCCGCCGCCGCACCGCCGGTCTCGTCGCGGCGGGCGGAGTTGGCCGCCGCGCCGCCGGTCTCGTGGCCGCGGGCGGTGTTCGCCGCCGCACCGCCGGTCTCGCCGCCACGGCACGCGCCGCCCGCCACCGCACCGGCACCGTCGTCGTCACGGCACGCGCTGCCCGCCACCGCACCGCCGGTCTCGTCGCGGCGGGCGGAGTTGGCCGCCGCGCCGCCGGTCTCGTGGCCGCGGGCGGTGTTCGCCGTCGTGCTCGCCAGGCCCTCCCTCGCCCAGGCCGCGGCCTCGCGGGGCTGTCCGCGCAGGCGTGCGTGGCGGGCGCGGACGGCCGCGTACCCGGGCGGGACGGTCTCCCCCTCGGCGACCAGCCACTCCCCCACCGGGGCCCGCCCGGCGCGGAGGTCGGCCCGGGCGATGCCGTGGGCCAGGGCGGCCGCCTCGGCGTCGAGGGCGTCCTCCAGGGGCCGGCGGCCGGCGGTCAGGCGCCGTGTGCGCAGCCGGCCGGCGGCGGCCCGCAGCACGGGACCGTGGAGGGGGTCGGCGAGGCGTACGGTCGCGGGCTCGCCGTCCTCCGCCGCGATCAGGCCGTCCGCCTCCAGGCGTTCGAGGACCCTCAGGTCGAGGGTGTCCACGGGCAGCGGCAGGGGTTCGGCGAAGGCGAGCCGGTCGAGGGTCTCGCGTTCCTCCGGGCACGGGCGGGTCAGGACGGGGGCGGCACGTTCGCGCAGGGTGGGGGTCAGCGGGACCGGCCCGCGCCAGGCCGGCTCCTCGGTGCCGGGCGCCGGGATGAGCAGGCCCTCGTCGCGTACGGCGGCCAGGAGGTCGCGCAGCAGGCGCAGATCGCCCCGGCACAGGCGGTGCAGCCGGCCGACGGTGAGGGGGGCGAGGGGGCCGCCCGCGTCGGCCGTGAGCACCTGGGCGACGTCCTCGGCGGGGAGCGGCTCCAGGGCCAGCCGGGGCAGCAGCTCGCCGGTCCACAGCCGGGTGACGGCGTCGGGCGCGCGGACGCCCTCGGTGACGACGACCAGCAGCCGGGTGCGGCCCCGGACGGCGAGCTGGTGCAGCAGCGCGGCGGAGGCGTCGTCGAGGAGATGGGCGTCGTCGACCAGCAGCAGTTTGACGCCGGACAGGAGCCGGACGGCCCGGTGGAGGGTGACGCGCTCGGGGAGCAGATGGGCGAACGCGGCGAAGGCGGTGCCCCGGGCGCCGGGGGTGCCGGCCGCGCGGACGCAGTCGGTGGAGCGGACCGCCTCGGCCGCCAGCCGGGTGCGGCCGCAGCCCGGCGGTCCCGTCAGCACGATGCCCGGCCGGCCCGCCGCCAGCGCACTGCGCACCAGCTCCCGTTCCTCCTCCCGACCGGTGAACGGCAGCGGCAGGCGCAGGGCCCCGGTACGCGTCTCGATCGTCGTCACGTCATCAGGAGCCCGGATGCTCAGGTCTGATACAGGGCGACTTGAGTAGCCCCCGACTCAGGCGTTCGGCCCGGCCGTCACGGCACGCTGGTGCCCATGACCGCCCGTTACTGCTCGCTCGCGCAGCAGCCGGTCCCCGCCTTCGCGCCGGGGCTGGCCGCCGAGCGGCTGGGCGCGCTCCTGAGCGGGCGCCGGATGTGGGTCAACGGCACGGTCCTGCACTACCACTTCTGCACCGGCGAGAGCGATGCCTCGGTGATACCGGTGCCGGGTTCGGGGGGCACCCGGCGGGTGTCGTGGGTGGGCGGCGAGGAGCAGCGGGACGTGGTGCGCGACTGCTTCCGCGAGTGGGCCGGGCTGGGGATCGGGGTGTCGTTCGCCGAGGTCGCGGACCGTTCGGAGGCGGAGCTGCGCATCGGCTTCCAGCAGGGGGACGGGTCCTGGTCGGCGGTGGGCCGGGACGCGCTGTTCGCGGGACTCAACGAGCGGACCATGAACTTCGGCTGGGACCTGACCGCCCCCGGGGAGCGGGCGACGGCCCTGCACGAGATCGGGCACGCGCTCGGCATGCAGCACGAGCACCAGAGCCCGTTCGCGGGCATCCACTGGGACGACGAGGCGGTCTACGCCGATCTGGCGGGCCCGCCGAACCACTGGAGCCGGGACCGCACGTACTTCAACGTCCTGCGCAAGCTGGATCCGGCCGAGGTCAACGGCTCGGTGTGGGATCCGCAGTCCGTGATGGAGTACCCCTTCGCGGCGGGGCTGATCCTGGAGCCGGAGCAGTTCCGGGGCGGGATCCACCCGCCGGGGGCGCTCTCCCCGCTGGACGAGGAGTTCGTGCTGCGCTGGTACCCGCCGCTCGCCGCACCGCGGCCGCCGGCGCTGGTGCCGTTCCGCTCGGTGGCGCTGTCGCTGGGCCCCGGTGAGCAGGCCGACTTCACCGTGGAGCCACGGGAGACCCGGGAGTACACGGTGGGCACCTTCGGGGAGGGTGACGCGGTCGTGGTGGTCTTCGAGGAACGGGACGGCGAACCCCGTTTCCTCGCCGGCCGGGACGACGGCGGCACCCCGCGCAACGCCACGATCGGGGCGCGGCTCGTCAAGGGCCGCCGCTACTTCGTGCGGGTCCGCCTGTACTCCGGCTGGGGTTCGGGCGAGACGGCGGTCATGTGCTGGTGAGCGGCACGGGACCGCGTGCAGACCACTGTCCGGCGCCGGGGGAAGGGCCGGGGACGACGTCTCCTTCGGGGGAGGGAGATGCCGTCCCCGGCCGCGCCCGCCGTCGGGCCCTGTGCGAACGGGGTGTTTCCGTCGTGCGAACAGGTGGACCGGCGGCGGGACTCCCGCGTCCGGACGGTGTGATCATGAGGCCATGCTCCCGGGAGAGGATCGCGCGGCCCGGCGGGTGCTGACGGTCTGTCTGGCGGCCGGGGCGACGACCCTGCTGGACCAGTCGGTCCTCACCATCGCCGTGCCGGCGCTGCGTCAGTCGCTGTCCGCCGGCGCCATGGACGTGCAGTGGATCGTCTCCGGCTACTCGCTCGCCTTCGGACTGGCCCTGGTGCCCGGCGGCAGTCTGGGGGATGTGCGCGGCCGCAAACACCTGTTCCTCGTCGGCCTCGCCACGTTCGTGGTGTGCGGTGTGGTCGCCGCCACCGGGACCCGGCCCGGCACGGTGGTGGCGGCCCGGCTGGTGCAGGGCGCGGGTGCGGGTCTGGTGAACTCCCAGGTGATCGGCACCCTCCAGGACGTCTTCCGGGGCCTGGACCGGGCGCGTGCCCTCGGCCTGTACGCGGTCACCGGCGGGGTGGCGGCGGCGCTGGGTCCGGCGCTCGGCGGCGCCCTGGTCGCCCTGTGCGGTGCCGACACGGGCTGGCGGCTGTGCCTGTTGCTGAGCACGCCGTGCGGGGTGCTCACCCTGTGGCTGGCGGCCCGCCGGCTGCCCCCGCCCCGGCGGGTCGCCGCGCCCGGCCGCCTCGACGTGTGGGGACTGGTGTGCGTCGCGGCGCTGGCGCTGTCGCTGATGCTGCCGTTCATCAGGACGCCCGACGGAGGCCGGGGGATCGCGCTGTGGGGAGCGGCGGCACTGGCGGCGGCGGGCGGTCTGGTGCTGGGGCAGTGGTGGCGGGTACGGCGGGACCGGGTGCCGCTGGTGCATCCGTCGCTGGTGCGGTCGGCGCCGTACGTGCTCGGCACGGTGGTCGCGATGGCGCAGTTCGGCGCGTCGATGGCGGCGAGTCTCGTGCTGGCGCTGTTCCTCCAGAGCGGGCTCGGCCTGTCGGCGCTGACCACGGCGGCGGTGACCCTGCCGTCGGCCGTCGCCATGGGCGTGTCCTCGGCGGTGGCGTGGCGGGTGGTGCGCCGGATCGGCGCGCACACGGTCACCGCCGGACTGGCTCTGGGGGTCCTCGCGTTGCTGGCCGGCGCGCTGGCGGCGACGCGTCTGCCGCCGGCCGTGCTGCCCGTGGCGCTGGCCGTGGTCCAGCTGGGCTCGGGGGTCGCGGGCGGTCTGGCGGTCTCCCCCAACCAGACCCGGGTGCTCCGGCACGCGCCCGCCGAGGCGGCGGGGGTGGCGGGCGGCATCCTGCAGATGGCCCAGCGCATCGCGGCGGCGGTGTGCCTGAGCGCGGTGTCCGGGATCTATCTGCGGGGGTCGACGGGGGCGGAGGGCGTGGCGGGAGCGCCGAGGACGGCGTTCGCCGTGGCGTCGGTGGTGTGCGCGGGGCTGCTCGGGGTGGGGCTGGTGCTGAGCGCGGTGCTGCGGCGGGAGCCCGCCGCGGTCAGGCGCCCGTCTCCAGCGGTCGCGCCGGATCCTGCGACCACTCCTCCAGCGAGCCGTCGTACAACGAGACGTCCGCACGACCCAGCAGCGTGAGGGCCAGTGCCGTCCCCGCGGCCGAGATGCCCCCGCCGCAGTACAGCACGACCGGGGTGTCCCGGGTGCCGAGCACGGCGCCGACGCGAGCGGCGAGGTCGTCCGGGGGCAGCATCCGGCCCTGCGCGTCGAGCAGTTCGCGACCGGGAAGACTGCGGCTCGCGGGGATGTGTCCCCGGCGGCCGTAGCGCGTGGGGACGGAGCCGTCGTACCCGCCCGCGGGCAGGGCGCAGACGAGTGTCCCCGGGCGCTCTCCCCGGCTGATCGCGCCCACTTCGTGGACATCGGTCCACAGTTCGGGACGCGGTCGCGGGGTGACCGGGGCGACCGGCCGCACCGGCTCCGCCACCTCGCCGGAGACGACCGGCCGGCCCGCCGCCGCCCAGGTCTCCAGGCCGCCGTCGAGCACGGCCGCGGGCACCGAGATCGCGCGCAGCATCCACCACAGCCGCGCGGCCCAGATCCCGCCCCCGGTGTCGTAGGCGACCACCGAGCAGCCCTCGCCCACCCCCACCCGGGCGAGGGCGGCGGCCAGCGCCCCGGGGGACGGCACCGCGAAGTGGTACGGCGCCTCCGGGTCCGAGAAGTCGCCGGTCAGATCGGCGTGCCGGGAGCCGGGAAGACGACGCTCCCGCCAGCCGTCGCGACCGCTCGCCGAGCGGTGGTCGCCGTCGTGCCGCGGCGAGGGCAGCAGCGCGGTGGCGTCCAGCACCACCAGACGCGGATCGCCGAGACGGGCGGCCAGCCACGCGTCGTCGACCAGGGGACCGGGCAGCGGGGAGGGGGTCATGGCGGCCGATGCTACGCCCGCGACCTGGGCGTCTTGCCCGTCGGGCGGCCTCGTCTCACATTTCGGATCATGCTTGCGCGGCGCGGGTCGGCTGCCGTTATGGTTCGGCCATCTACGCGGGAGCCCCTCCCCGACCGGGCTGAGAGGGCGTCTGGGATCCGTGCGCCGAGCACGGTCCCCATGGGGACGCCGACCGCACCAACCGCACCAACCAGGTGCCCCGCGTAGGAGTTCACGTGTCCGCAGCAGTAGAGCCGAAGCCTCCGGTGGCCTGTGCCCCGGTGTGCCGCTCCTGTTGTTGTCGCCGCTCCCGCTGACACGCCCCACCCTCTCGTCTCCCTCCCCGCCGCGTCCGCGCGCAGTTCCCGGAGTACCTCCATGCCTCACATACGGGTCATGCTCGACTATTTCCACCCGTGGCCCAATGCGGCCGGTCTGTACGTCTCCCGTGCCCGTGCCTGGTTCGCCGAGGCCGGTCTGGACGTGGAACTGGTGGTGCAGGACCCGGGGCGGGGCGACACGCTGGAGTATCTGGCGCGGGGCGAGGTGGACTTCGGCATCTTCCCGCCGAACAGACTGCTGGAGCGCCGGGCCCGGCACCGGCAGCCGCTGATCGCCGTGGCCGCCGTCAACCACCGGGGGCTGGAGGCGATCCAGACCACCGCATCGACCGGCATCACCCGCCCCCGCGACCTCACCGGCCGGCGGATCGCCTTCAACCCGACACCGCGCGGCCGGGCGATGGTCCGTCATCTGGTCGCGGCCGACGGCGGCGACCCGGACACCGTGATCACCGTGGACGCGGGCAGCCGTGAGCTGACCGTCGACGACATCGAGGCCGGCGAGGCGGACGCGACGTTCGGGAACTACTGGTCCTGGGACGCACTGCGCGGCGACCTGCCGGAGGACCGGCGGGTGACCTGGCCGGTGGACGAGATCGGCGCGCCCCGCTACCACAGCTACCTGCTGGGCACGAGCGAACGGCTGCTCGCGGAACGGCCCTCGCTCGTACGGGACTTCCTGGCCGTGACGGCCCGCGGCTACACGGCCGCCGCCCGGGAACCGGACCGGACACTGGAGCTGCTGGAGCGGGTCATCCCGTACTTCCCCCGCCCCCTCATCGCGCGTTCCCTCGCTCTCGTCGCGCCCACCTGGACGGCCGAGGACGGCCGCTGGGGCGTGATCGACACGGACCGCATGGGTCCCTACGCGCACTGGCTCGCGGAGAACGGGGCCCTCGCGGACGACGGGGACTGGGACCGGTCCTTCACCAACTCCCTGCTGGACGTGACCGCGTGACCTTGCTGACCCGACGGCTCGCCGTCGACTTCAAGCGGGTGGACAGCGCGCTGTGTCGGGCCTGACCGCCCCTCACCGCCCGACTCCCCTCCGTACGAAGGACCCTGGCATGCGCCGCCGCACCCTCCTGTCCGCCACAGCCGCGTTCTCCCTGCTCACCCTCACCACCGCCTGCGCCACGGGCGCCGGCTCCTCGGCCACCGCGAAGGACGGCACCACCACCGTCACCCTCGCCCTGGACTGGACCCCGAACACCAACCACACCGGGATCTACGTGGCCCTGCGGAAGGGCTGGTTCAAGGACGCCGGGATCGATCTGCGGATCGTGCCCTACGGCTCCACCGCCCCCGAGACCCTGATCGCCAACCACAAGGCCGACTTCGGGATCTCCTACCAGGAGGGCGTGACCACGGCCCGCGCCGCCGGCCAGGACATCACCTCCGTGTACGCGGTCACACAGAAGACCGACGTGACCATCGCCGTGCGGGCGGACCGCGACGACATCTCCTCCCCCAAGGACCTGGACGGCAGGACGTACGCCGGATTCGGCGCGCCCTACGAGAAGCCGCTGCTGGAGAAGGTGATCCGGAACGCGGGCGGCAAGGGGGACTTCCAGCAGGTCACCCTGAACACCTCGGCGTACGCGGCGCTCTACGCCGGCAAGGCGGACTTCGCGATGCCGATGCCGACCTGGGAGGGGCTGGAGGCGGAGCTGAGCGGCAAGCCGCTGAAGAACTTCCAGCTGTCCGACTACGGCTTCCCGGCGATCTACTCGACACTGGTGGCGTCCTCCGACCAGTACCTGAAGAAGAATCCGGACCTCGCGCGGAAGTTCCTGGCCGCCGTCGACCGGGGCTACCGCTACGCCGCCGCCCACCCCGACCGGGCCGCGGGCCTCCTCGTCGCCGCCAACAAGAGCGTGCTCACCCACACCGAACTGGTCGAGAAGAGCGAGCGGTTGCTGGCGAAGGAGTACTACAAGGGCGCCGACGGCACGATCGGCACCCAGAGCGCCGCACGCTGGCAGGCCTTCGCCGACTTCGAGTACCGGGCCGGACTGCTGAGCGATGCCGACGGCCACAAGCTCACCGCGGCCCCGGACGCCTCGGAGTTCTTCACGAACGCCTACCTCCCGGACACGAAGTGAGGGCCGTCCTGCGGTCGTCGTGGCCGCCGCTGCTCGTCCTCGCCGTCGTGATCGGCGGCTGGCAGCTGTACGTGAGGGCGGTGGGCGTCGACCCGACCACGCTGCCGTCCCCGGCCCGGGTCCTGGAGCAGGGCTGGGCCAACCGCGCGGACCTGTGGGACCAGACGGTCCCCACCCTCCAGGAGACCCTGCTCGGCTTCGCGCTGTCGTTCACCGCCGCCTGGGCGGTGGCCGTCCTGCTGGACTTCTCGGCCGCCGCCCGGCGGGGCCTGTACCCGCTCCTGGTCGCCTCGCAGACCGTCCCGATCGTCGCCGTGGCACCCCTGCTGATCATCTGGTTCGGCTTCGGGCTGCTGCCGAAGATGCTGGTGGTGACGTTGACGACGTTCTTCCCGCTGGCCGCCAACCTCGCCGCCGGGTTCGCCGCGACCGACCGGGAGGCGATGCGGCTGCTGCGCTCGCTGGGCGCCGGCCGGTGGCGCACGTTCCGGCTGGTCCGGGTGCCGAGCGCGATGCCGTACTTCTTCGCGGGGCTGCGGGTGAGCATCACGTACGCCGTCGTCGGCGCCGTCTTCGCCGAGTACGCGGGCGCCGAGGCAGGGCTCGGGATCTATATGCAGGCGCAGAAGAGCGCGTTCCGCACGGACCTGGTGTTCGCGGCCGTGGGCGTCACGGCGGCGCTGTCCGTGGCGCTCTTCGGGGCGACGTATCTGCTGGAGCGGCTGGTGCTGCCGTGGGGACGAAAGGCCGGGCGATGAGCAGTCTGCGGATCACGGGTGTCGGAAAGTCCTTCGGCTCGCTCGAGGTGCTGCGGGACCTGGAACTCAGTGTGGAACCAGGGGAGTTCGCGGCCGTCATCGGACCGAGCGGCAGCGGCAAGAGCACGCTGTTCAACCTGGTGTCGGGGCTGGACCGGCCGACCGCCGGGCAGGTGCTGGTGGAGGGCGAGCCCGCCGGCGTGGAATCCGGCAAGGTCGCCTACCTGCCGCAGAAGGACCTGCTGTTCCCCTGGCGGACCGTGCTGGACAACACCGCCCTCGGCCTGGAGGCCCAGGGGGTCGGGAAGAAGGAGGCACGGGCCCGGGCCGGCGCGCTGTTCGCCGACTTCGGCCTCGACGGCTTCCAGAAGGCGTACCCCTCCCAGCTCAGCGGTGGGATGCGGCAGCGGGCCGCGCTGCTGCGGACGGTCGTGCTGGAGCGGCCGGTGCTGCTGCTCGACGAGCCGTTCGGCGCGCTGGACTCGCTGACCCGCACCGAGATGCAGCTGTGGCTCGCGCAGATGTGGCAGCGCCACCGGTGGACGGTGGTGCTGGTCACCCATGACATCCGGGAGGCCGTGCTGCTCGCCGACACCGTGCACGTCCTGTCGACGCGCCCCGCCACGGTCGTGGAACGCGTCGAGGTCCCGCTGGAGCGCCCCCGCGGCGCCGACGACTTCACCGCTGCCCCGTTCACGGCGACCGAGCGGCGGATCCTGGAGGCGCTGCGGGGCACCACGGCGGTGAGGACGGCGTGAGTTCCCACCTGGTCCACGGCCTCGGCAGCGAGCCGGCCGCCCCCGACTGGGCGCCCCTCACCGACGCCGAGGTCACGGATGTCGTCGGTCCGGCCCGGGTGGTGTGGCGCAGTCCGCGCCCGCTGTCGGCGGCGGCCGTCGTCGAGCGCGACGGGCGGCGCCTGTTCGTCAAGCGGCACCACGCCGCCGTACGGTCCCCCGCGGGCCTGGCCGAGGAACACGCGTTCCTGCGTCATCTGCGGGAGCGGGGCGCGCCGGTGGTGGAGGTGCTGGACGCGACGGCGCGGGGCGAGTGGACGTACGAGGTGCACTCGCCCGGGGCGGGTGAGGACCTGTACCGGGACGCGCTGTCCTGGTCGCCGTTCCGCTCCCCTGTCCACGCGCGGGCGGCGGGCGAGGCGCTCGCCCGGCTGCACCTGGCGGCCGAGGGCTTCGACGCGCCCCGGCGCCGGGTCCAGCCGCTGGTGGCCTCGTTCACGGTGTTCTCGGCCGCCCAAGACCCGTGGGCGGCCCTGGAGCGGTACGTGGCCGACCGCCCGCCGCTGGCCGAGGGGCTCGCGCGCTTCCCGTGGCGGGAGGACACCCGGCGCGTGCTCCTGCCGCTCCACGAGCGGCTCGTCCCGTACCTGGCGGAGCTGTCCCCGCTGTGGACCCACAACGACTGGCACGCCTCCAATCTCCTGTGGGACCGCGAAGGACGGGTGGCCACCGTCCTCGACTTCGGCATGAGCGACCGGACGACCGCCGTGCACGACCTGGCCACGGCGATCGAGCGCAACACGGTGCAGTGGCTGCGGCCCGGCCACCCGGTGCGGGAGGAGGACGTGATCGCCCTCGTCACCGGCTACCGGTCCGTCCGCCCGCTCACCCCCGCCGAGTCGGCCGCCCTCCCCGCGCTGCTGCCCCTGGTGCACGCCGAGTTCGCGCTGTCCGAGCTGGGCTACTTCCACGGTGTCACCCGGTCCTCGGAGAACACCCGGCTGGCCTACGACTACTACGTACGGCACGCCGAGTGGTTCTCCGGCGGGGACGGGCGGCGTCTGCTGGAGGTCGTGGCCTACGCCGCCGGGGCGTGACCGCGCCGACGCCACTCCTCGGCGAGGAGGGTGTAGGAGCGGACCCGGTCGGGGTGGCCGTGGGTGATCGTGGTGATGAGGAGTTCGTCGGCGCCCGTGGCCTCCTGGAGCTGTTCCAGCCGGTCGGCGACCGATGCCGGGGTGCCGACGAACCGGGTGTCGAGGCGGTCCTGGACGAGGGCGCGGTCCTCGTCGGTCCAGGGGTGGGCGTGCGCCTCCTCGGGGGTCGGGTACGGGATGGCGCCCTCGGCGGTGCGGATGCTGCGCACCCAGAGGCCGTAGCCGGTGGCGAGTTCGTGGGCTCTCGTGTCGTCCTCGGCGACGACGACGTCCGCGGAGACGCTGACGTACGGCCGCTCCAGCGTGGCCGAGGGCTTGAAGCGGGCCCGGTAGGCGTCCACGGCCTCCAGGACGGTGGCCGGGCTGACGTGGTAGTTCGCCGCGAAACGCAGGCCGCGGCCGCCCGCGACCTCGGCGCTCTGCCCGCCGCTGCTGCCGAGGATCCACAGCTCCAGTTCGGCGCCCTCGCCCGGCACGACGTGTGCCTCGACGCCCTCCGGGGAGCGGTAGGTGCCGGCCAGCAGGGCGAGGACGTCGTCGATCTGCTCGGCGTAGTCCTGGGACGCGGCGTTCGGCAGCAGGAGGAGCCTGCGCTGGAGGGCGATCCGGGGGGAGCCGAGGAGGCGTTCGAAGGAGAAGCGGGGCGGGATGAGCAGGCCGTTCGGGGCGCGGCCGTCGACGACCGGGGTGGCCGTGGGCGGCTCGGACGCCGTCCCGCCGGGCGGACGGCCGCCCGAGCGGCCGAGGCCGAGGTCGAAGCGGCCGGGGTGCAGGGCGTCGAGCAGCCCGAACTCCTCCACCGTGGACAGCGCGGTGCGATGGCCGAGCTGCACCGCTCCCGAGCCGAGCCGGATCGTGGAGGTGGCGGAGGCGGTGAGGGCGAGGACGACCGCGGGGGACGTGCCGGCGACGCCCGGGTTGAGGTGGTGCTCGGCGAACCAGTAGCGGGCGTAGCCGAGGCGTTCGGTGTGCCGGGCCAGGTCGACGGAGTTGCGCAGGGCGTCCGCGGCCGTCGCGCCGGAGGAGACCGGGACCAGGTCGAGGACGCCGAGGGGGATCTCAGACATGGGCCGGCTCCCCGGTGGCCGGACGTACGGGCGCCCACGGGAAGGGCGGGTCCGGGATCTCCGCGCGCAGCACCGGCGCCACCTCCGACTGGAACAGTTCCAGGGAGTCCCGGTGGCGGCTGTCGGTGAGGCCGCCCGCGTCCGCGTGCAGATGCAGCACGGTGTGGCCGAGCCGCTCGTGGTAGCGGTGGACCTTGTCGACGATCTGCTGCGGGCTGCCGATCAGGGCGGAGCTGCGCTCCACGAAGTCCTCCAGTGTCTCGAAGACCACCGGCAGGCCGGTCTGCCGCTGGAACGCGAGGTTCGCCTCGAAGAGCGGCCGGTACACGTCGAGCGCCTCCTGGGAGGTGCGGGTCACCAGGAGCCCGGCGGAGCCGGCGCCGACCGCGACGGCGGCCGGGTCGTGGCCGTAGTGCTCCCAGCGCTCCCGGTAGTGGCGGACCAGCTCGGCGTAGGGCTCGACGGGGTGGGTGACGTTCGCGGAGAACAGCGGGTCGCCGTAGCGGGCGGCCAGGTCGACGGACTCCTTGCTGGTGGCGCTGCCGTGCCAGACCCGGACCGGCCGCTGGTACGGCCGCGGCCACACCTCGGCGTCCTTCAGCCCGGGCCGGAAGCGGGTGTGCGCGGTCACCCGGTCGTGACGCCAGATCCGCCGGAACACCTCGTAGCTCTCGGCGTTGCGCTCCCACTGGTCCTCGGGGGTGACGTGGAACAGCTCGCGCTGGGCGGCGCCGTTGCCCTTGCCGATGATGAGGTCCAGGCGGCCGCCGGAGAGGTGGTCGAGGGTGGCGTAGTCCTCGTAGGCGCGGACCGGGTCGAGGAGGCTGAGCGTGGTCACGGCGGTGAACAGCCGGATGCGCCGGGTCAGCGCGGCGACGTGGCTGAGGACGACGGTCGGCGAGGAGGAGATGAAGGGCCGCTCGTGCCGCTCCCCCACGCCGAAGCCGTCGAAGCCGAGTTCCTCGGCGAGCAGGGCGTTGTCGAGCACCTCCCGGAAGCGGTCCTGGGTGGGTTTCAGGACGCCGGTGACCGGGTCCGGGCGGTGCACGATCAGGGTGATGGCGAGGAACCTCACGACGCGGCCCGTTCGCCGGCCGTCTCGTCCGGGTGCGTCAGGCCGAGGTGGTCGCGCAGGGTGGTGCCCTCGTACTCGGTGCGGAAGACGCCCTTCTCCTGGAGCAGCGGGACGACCTTGTCGGCGAACTCGTCGAGGCCGGTGGGGGTGAGGTGCGGGACGAGGATGAAGCCGTCGGCGGCGTCCGCCTGGACGTAGGCGTCGATGGTCCGGGCGACGGTCTCGGGCGTCCCGACGAAGTTCTGCCGGTTGCCGGTCTCGATGACCAGGTCGCGGATGGACCAGTTGTTGGCCTCGGCCAGCTCGCGCCACTCGCGGGCGACGGCCAGCGGGTCCCGGTACATGCGGACCTGGGCGCGGCCCCGGGAGATGTGCTCCTCTCCGACCACCGGGTCGACGTCGGGGAGGGGGCCTTCGGGGTCGTACGAGGAGAGGTCCCGGTTCCAGACGAACTCCAGGTGCTTGAGGGCGGTGGCGCCGCTGACCTGGCGGCGGCGCACGTCCTTGGCGATCTCGTCGGCCTCGGCGTCGGTGTCCCCGAGGACGAAGCTGGCGGCCGGCAGGATCAGCAGCTGGTCGGGGCGGCGGCCGTACTGGGCGAGGCGGGACTTGACGTCGGTGTAGAACGCCTGGCCGGCCTCCAGCCGGGCGTACCGGCTGAAGATCGCGTCGGCGCTCGACGCGGCGAACTCGCGGCCCTCGTCGGAGTCGCCGGCCTGGAAGATCACCGGTCGGCCCTGGGGGCTGCGCGGGACGTTGAAGCGGCCGTGGATGTCGAAGTGGTGGCCCTCGTGGACGAAGGCGCCGGCCTTGGCGTCGCTCAGGAAGGTGCCGGTGACCTGGTCGGCGACTATCTCGTCGCCCTGCCAGGAGTCGAGGAGTTCGGTGACCGTGCCGAGGAATTCCTTGGCGCGGGAGTAGCGCTCGTCCTGCGGGAGGAAGCCGCCGCGCCGGAAGTTCTCGCCGGTGAAGGCGTCCCAGGAGGTGACCACGTTCCACGCGGCGCGGCCGGCGGAGAGGTGGTCGAGGCTGGCGAACTGGCGGGCGACCTCGTAGGGCTCGTTGAAAGTGGAGTTGATGGTGCCGGTCAGGCCGAGGCGGTCGGTGACGGCGGCCAGCGCGGTGAGGACGGTGAAGGTGTCGGGGCGGCCGACCACGTCCAGGTCGTAGATGCTGCCGCCCTGTTCGCGCAGCCGCAGGCCCTCGGCGAGGAAGAGGAAGTCGAACTTGGCGCGTTCGGCGGTGCGCGCGAAATGGGCGAAGGAGCTGAACTCGATGTGGCTGCCGGCCTTCGGGTCGCTCCACACGGTGGTGTTGTTGACGCCGGGGAAGTGGGCGGCCAGATGGATCTGCTTCAGGGGCTTGCTCATGGTGGTCGGCTCTCCGTCCGGCTCAGGCTGCGGCGTAGCGGTTGGCGGGGCGGGACAGGCCGAGCAGTCCGCGCAGGGTGTCGGCCTCGTAGGCGTGGCGGAAGACGCCCCGGCGCTGGAGTTCGGGGACCAGGCCCCGGGTGATGGCGGGCAGGTCGTGGCCGGCGACGGCGGGCCGCAGCCGGAAGCCGGTCAGGCCGGTCTGCGCCAGTTCCTGGAGGAGGTCGGCGAGTTGGGCGGGGGTGCCGGCGAAGATCCGGGCGTCGCTGGTGTACGCCTCGCCGGCGAGGGTGTCGAGGCGGTCGCGGCGGGCGGCGGCCTCGGCGGGGTCGTCGTCGAGGAGGACGACGAGGTCGCCGAAGACGTGCAGGGGTTCGGCGGCGCGGCCCGCGGCCTGCTGCTCGGCGCGGATCTCGGCGACGATGGCGCGGGCCTGGTCGGTGTCGTGCGGGGTGACGAAGCCGACGTCCGCGGCGCGGGCCACCAGCCGGTACGGGACGGTGGCGTGGGCGAGGGCGGCGACCACGGGCTGGCCCTGCGGCGGGCGGGGGGTGATGGAGGGGCCCTTGACGCTGAAGTGGCGGCCCTCGAAGTCGATGTAGTGCAGCTTGTCGCGGTCGATGAAGCGGCCGGTGGCCACGTCCCGGATCTCGGCGTCGTCCTCCCAGCTGTCCCAGAGGCGGCGCACCACTTCCACGTAGTCGGCGGCCTCGTCAAAGAGTTCCGTCACGACCGGGCCGTGGTAGTCGTCGATGCGCGGGATCGTACGGCGGCCGAAGTGGTCGGCGTCGCTCGGCCGGGCCGTGATCTGGACGCGCAGTCCGGCGCGGCCGGTGCTGACGTAGTCGAGGGTGGCGATCGCCTTGGAGATGTGGAACGGCTCGGTGTGGGTGGTCACCGCCGTCGGCACCAGGCCTATGTGCCGGGTGAGCGGGGCGACGCGGGAGGCGACGAGCACGGCGTCGAGGCGGCCGCGGACCTGGTCGGTGCGGTCGTCCGGGTCGAGGAAGTGGGAGGACTGGGGGCCGAGGCCGTCCTCGAGGGTGACGAAGTCGAGCAGGCCGCGTTCGGCCTCGGCGACGAGGTCGGCCCAGTAGCCGGCGGTGAACAGCTCCCGGGGGCGGGCGACCGGCTCGCGCCACGAGGCGGGGTGCCAGCCGGTGCCGTCGAGGGCGACGGCGAGGTGGAGGGGAGAGACGGGGTTCGAGGACACGGGGGTGCCTTCCTGGAGGTCCGTACGAGGGCGCGCGTCACCCGTGCGGGGGTGCGGCGGGAGGGGAACCGGTCAGGAGCAACAGAGCGCGCCGGCCACGCGCTGGAGGTCGATGTGGGGCCGGGAGTGAAGGCGCACGGCCTGGCATATGAGCGTCACGGCCGGCCCCTTCCCCTGTCGGGCGCCCCGCGGCGCCGTCCACACCTCGTCATCCGTCACAACGCCTCTGCCGCGCGGGGTGTTCCCGGGGTGCGCACCGACACGACGGCGGAGCGGCGGCGGAGCCGGAAGCCGAGGGACTCGTAGAGGCGGATCGCCGTGGTGTTGCCGGCGGCGGCGTGCAGGAACGGGATGTCACCGCGGGCGCGGGCGCCGTGGCCGACCGCGCGGACCAGCCGGGTGGCCAGGCCCCTGCCCCGGTGGGCCGGGTCGGTGCAGACGGCGCTGATCTCGGTCCAGCCGTCGATGCGGAGCCGCTCGCCGGCCAGGGCGACGAGCCGGCCCTGTTCGCGGATGCCGAGGTAGGTGCCGAGGGTGACGGTCCGCCGCAGGAACGGGCCGGGGCGGGTGCGGGCGACGAGGTCGAGGATCTCCGGCACGTCGTCGGGTCCGAGGCGTACGGCCTCGGGGGCGGGCTCGGTGCGGAACTCCCCCGTGGAGACGAGCTGGACGCCCTCGCCGCCGCCGGTGACCCGCCAGCCGTCGGGAACGCCCGCCACGGGCTTGATCCATACGGTGGCGCCGTCCCCGGCGAGGGTGCGCAGGTCGGCCCAGGCGGCCGGGTCACGGGGATCGGCGAGGGCGGCGAAGGCGTAGACGTCGGCCGGGTAGCGGGCGGCGCGGCCGACGCGTTCGGCGAGGTGCGCGTGCGGGCCGGTGAGCGCGGCCCAGACGGCGTTGTCGAGGGGGTGCGGTGGGGTGACGGCGGGGGCTCCGCCTCCGCGGAGGTCGAGCGGGGAAGCCACGGAGACGGAGTCCCTTCCTGTGACGGTGGGTCAGGAATGTGTCAGGAGTTGTCCAGCGGCAGGCCGGGCGGGTTGATCTCGGACTTGGTGACGGCCTCGTTGGAGAGGTTGTAGGCGGCCAGCCACTTGGCGTACTGCCCGTTCTCGATGAGGTAGTTGATGGCGTCGGCGAGCGGCTTGGCGAGACCGCTGTCCTTCTTGGCGGTGGCGGCGATCAGGCCCTGGAGCGTCTCGCCGGCGCCGGAGAAGGTGCCCGCGTTGCGGGTCGCGTTGGCGGTGCCGGCGGTCTGGGAGACGTTGTAGGCGATGCCGGGGTTGGGCCCGAAGTAGGCGTCGATCTTGCCGCTGCTGAGCGCCAGGTAGAGGCCGTTGCGGTCCGGGTAGTACTTGATCGTGAGCTTCTTGCCCTCGGCCTCGAGCTTCTTCTTCCACTCCAGGAGGATCTTCTCCTGGTTGGTGCCGGAGCCGACGGAGACGGTGAGGCCGGCGAGGTTCTCGTACTTGCCGTCGAAGTTCCAGGTGCTGGACTTCTTCACCTCCCAGCCGAGGTTGTCCTGTCGGTAGGAGGCGAACTCGTACTTCTTCTTGCGCTCCTCGGTGTCGGTGACGTTGGAGAAGGCCGCGTCGACCTTGCCGCTGTCGATGCCGACGAAGAGGTTCTCCCAGGTGAAGTTCTTCGTCTCGGGCTTCAGTCCGAGGACCGCGGCGACCAGGCGGCCGAGGTCGGGCTCGGCGCCGGTGAGGGTCTTCTGGTCGTCGCCGACGTAGGCGAGCGGGGCGAAGCCGGAGGGCAGGGCGCCGATGCCGATGGTGAGCTTGCCGCTCTTCTTGACGGCGGCGGGCAGTTCGGCGCTGATCGACTTGACCTCGGAGACCTTCAGGGTGGTCTCCTTGGCGGCGCCGTTGGAGACCCGGCCGATGGTCACGCTGCCGGAGGCGGCGGATCCGGCCGTGGTGGCGGCGTCGCTCTCACCACCGCAGGCGGCGAGCCCGGTGGCGAGGGTGGCGACCGCGGTCGCCGCGGTGATGCCGCGAATCAGGCTGCGTCGGGTGAAGTGGGTGGCCATGGCCGTCCTTTGTGACTGGGTGAGATGAGAGAGAGGGAGAGGGGGTGAAAGGGGTGTTGCCGTGCGTGGGGGGAAGTCGTGGGCTCGGTCAGAGGACCTTGCTGAGGAAGTCCCGGGTCCGCTCGTGCTGCGGCTTGTCGAGGACCTCGTGGGGCGGGCCCTGTTCGACGATCCGGCCGCCGTCGATGAAGACGACCTTGTCGGCGACCTCGCGGGCGAAGCCGACCTCGTGGGTGACGATGACGAGGGTGGTGCCGCTGGTCGCCAGGTCCTTGATGACGGCGAGGACCTCGCCGACCAGTTCGGGGTCGAGGGCGGAGGTGGGCTCGTCGAAGAGGATGACGCCGGGGCGCAGGGCGAGGGCGCGGGCGATGGCGACGCGCTGCTGCTGGCCGCCGGAGAGCTGGCGGGGGTAGGCGCCGGCCTTGTCGGCGAGGCCGACCCGGCCGAGGAGTTCGCGGGCGAGCTCCTGCGCCTCGGGCTTGCCGAGCCGCCCCGTCGCCACGGGGGCGGCGGCGACGTTGTCCAGCACGGTCAGGTGCGGGAAGAGGTTGAAGTTCTGGAAGACGAAGCCGATGCGGCTGCGCTGGGCGAGGATGACGCGCTCGCTGACCTCGCGCAGCCGGCCGCCGTGCCGGCGGACGCCGATCGGTTCGCCGTTGATGCTGACATGGCCGATCTCCGGCTTCTCCAGATGGTTGATGACCCGAAGCAGGGTGGACTTGCCGGAGCCGGACGGGCCGAGGATGACGGTGACCTCGCCGGGCCGGACGGTCAGGCTGACACCGTCCAGGACGCGGTGCGCGCCGTACCACTTGTGCACGTCGTGCACCTCGACGGCGGCGGGCACCACCGCGGTGGCGGCCTGCTCGGTCTCGACGGTCTCGACGGTCTCGGTGGTGGCGGTGGTCTCGACGGTCTCGGTGGTGACGGTCGCGGCGGTGGTCTCGGCGGTCATACGGCGGCCTCCCGGCGGATGCGGGCACGCAGGTCGGTGAGACCGGTCCGCAGCTGCTGCAACGGCGTCGGCGGCAGGGAGCGGGTGGCACCCCGGGCGTAGTACCGCTCGACGTAGAACTGGACGACGGAGACGAGGCTGGTCAGGATCAGGTACCAGACGGTGACGACCAGCAGCAGCGACACGATGTCGCCGGGGTAGGTGGCGCCCATGGTCTGCGCGGTGCCGAACAGGTCGAGCAGCGACACGTAGAACACCAGCGAGGTGGCCTTGACCAGGCCGATGAGCTGGTTGACGTAGTTCGGCACGATCGAGCGCAGGGCCTGCGGGAAGACGATCCTGCGGAACTGGTAGCCCTTGGGCAGACCGAGGGCGGCGGCCGCCTCGTGCTGGCCCTGGTCGACGGAGAGGATGCCGCCGCGGACCACTTCGGCGGCGTAGGCGGCCTCGTTGAGGCTGAGACCGACGACCGCGATCACCATGTCGGTGGCGAGCCGGGACTCGTCGAAGGTGAAGAACGCGGGGCCGAAGGGGACGCCCACGCTGAGCGTCTGGTACAGGGCGCTGAAGTTGTACAGGAACAGCAGGACGACGATCAGCGGGATGGAGCGCAGCGCCCAGACGTAGGTCCAGCTGACGGCCCGCAGCACCGGGGACTTCGAGAGCCGGGCGAGGGCGAGCAGGACTCCGCCGAGAAGGCCCAACACCGCGCTGTAGGCGGTGACTTCGAGGGTGATGAGCAGTCCGTCGAGGATCACGGGGCGCAGGAACCAGTAGCCGAAGCGGTCCCACTGGTAGAACGGGTTGGACACCAGGCCGTGCGCGAACTGGGCCACCAGGACCAGCACCACGGCGGTGGCGATCCAGCGTCCCGGGCGGCGCAGTGGCTGAACGCGCTGTGCGGTGAGCTTCTCTGACGGGGTGTCGGCGGCGGGTGCCTCGGCGAGGGTCACGGCGCCTGGGGGTTCACTCATGGTGGGCTCCGGCGGGAGTCGGGCACCCCGGGCCGACGCAGACGTGAGGAGCCGTTGCGGATCAGCGCACGGCGCACGGGTGCGTACGGGGGGACCGGGGTGGGGCGGTGGGCGGCACACCGCTGCGGCGGTGTCCGTCAGGAACGCGGAGTCGGGGCGAAGGGCCAGAAGAAGAAGGTTCAGCCCCGACAGCGGGCACGGCCCGGTGCGGTACACAGTGCGCTGTTCACGCGGAGCAGATCGACGGCGCGGTTGGCGGCGAACAGGTTCGACAGGTTCGCGTACGGCTGTACGCAGCCCTGGGGACGGCGTGCGGCCGTCCTGGGAGCTGCGTACATCTCGTCACCATCTCTGTTCCGGCCCTGTGGGCCTCGCGCTTACCGAAACGTCATCCGGTCCGGTCGTCACCTGGGGCACCCCACCGCGGAGCGAGGGTTGCCGGTCAGCAAGCCAGGGCTTGTCGCTGACGCTCATGACCGTTCTGCCCGCAAGTAAGGCAGTCGACCGATCAAATGTCAACGGCCGTCCGAGGGATGGACTCCCTCAAGGCCGGTTGACCTGCGGAGGAAGGCTGTTTCCGTCCGCCGCGTGGGCTGCCCAGTCCAGGATCTGGACAGCGGCTCCGGCGGCCTCCAGCCCCTGGCAACGGGCGTGGTGGCGGCGGGCGATGCCGTCCAGGTCGAGGTGCGCGCCGAAGGCCGGGTGGGCGGCCAGCCGGCGGGCGTAGGCCCACAGGGCGGGGTGTCCGGCGATGCGGCGCACGGCGTCGGCGTCGAGGTGGTGCCGGTGCACGGTGTCCAGCCGGACCAGCGCCACCCACAACTCGACGTCCGCCGCAGTGATCTGATCGCTGATCAGGTACGGCTGCACGCCGAGCCCTTGCTCCAGCACGTCGAGCGTGGCGAGCAACGCGTCGAGCGCGGCGGTCCGCCCGGCCGGGTCGGCGCCCGCCTCCCCGGCACACTGGGCCGCCCGCTCGATGCCCTGGGCGCACATCCGTTCCACGGCCTCGATCTCCGACTCCGAGCCGTACGGGTACAGCACCGCCCGGCCGCCGGCGAACCGCCGGGCCAGGTCGCGGGCGATGTCGGGGCCGTGGGTGGAGACGATCCGGCCCGACCAGTCGTCGCTGAGCACCGGCGCGAGGGCCGGGCCGGTGTAGCGGTGGGCGCTGGCGTCGTAGAGCGGGCGCAGTTGCGTGTGGCCGCCGTCGGGACAGTCGGGGACGGCGGGCAGGAAGGTCACCGGACAGGCCCGGTCGAGGCCGAGGAGCGCGTGGGTGACGGCGATGCGCAGTCCGTCCGGGTCGGCGGTGGACAGATGGAGCCGGTAGCGGCGCGGCACGGCGTAGTGCCCGCTCCGCGCGTCCCGGCCGATGCGGCCCCGGAAGGCGGGGGCGGGGCGCGCGGACGGGTGGGCGGCCAGCGGTGTGACGGACATGCTTCTCCCCGGGGGCGGGCGCACGGGCGGACGTGCGCGCGGCGGATGCGACGGCGAAAAGGGAGACGGCCCTTCGTCCACACACGCGGGACGGGGCGGTGTCCGGTGGACACCGCCGCTGGGTCCGGCGCGGGAGGGGCCCGGCTCAGCCGTGGTGGCTGATGGCGCTGCAGACGCGCTGCAGGTCGATGTGACGGCGGGAGGTGAGCAGGGGCGACGACCAGGTCGTGCGGCTCGTGCGGCCGGTGGCCGGATGCAGGCGCCCCATGTTTCCCTACCTGTTCACTAGGATTCCCGAATCGAGTGTCGATCCACCCCCGGCGGACGTCAAGGGGGCGTCCACCAGGTGAGTACGGCGGGTGAGACGGAACAGTCCGAGGCGAATCGGTCCGCGGCTGATCGGTCCGAGGCGGATCAGTCCGAGGCGGGCAGTGCCTTGGGCGCCTTGACGGTGAGCGGCTGTCCTCCGTAGGTCAGGGGTCCCGCACCCGAGGCGGTGCAGAGGAGTTCGAGGGTGTCGTCGGCGTCGACGTACCGCTTGCCGATGAGGGTGCCGGGCGTCGCCGCGGCGGCCGGGGCGGCCGGCGCCTGCCCGGCCGGGACCATCGCGGTGCCGTCGCACTCGATGGGGCCGGCCGTGTCCACGGGGACCCGGATGACGATCACCCGGGTGGTGCCGGTCGCCGCGGCGAGCTGGTCACCGGGGCGCGGGGCCGGTGCGGGGGAGGTCGCCATGGCTCTGTTCTCCTTCGGGTGCGGAGGCGGGTACGGGGGTGGCCGCGGGTTCCGCCGCGACGGCGGAGCCGGTCAGGCGGTCTCCCAGCCGGTCCAGGTCGTAGGACTGACGGGCCAGCCAGAAGCGCAGGAAGCCGGTGAGGGAGTAGCGCAGGAACAGCGCGCCGCCCACCACCGCGGCGGTGACGCCGCCGAGGCCGAGGGCGAGGGCGTCGCCCTGGCCGAGGTCCGAGTCGGTGGCGTGGGCGAGCGGGAAGGCGAGCCCGCCGAGGACCAGGCCGGCGCACATCAGCAGTCCGCCGAGGCGCAGCCAGAGAGCGGCGCGGGCGGCGGCCGGATCGGGGATCCTCAGGGC
Organism: Streptomyces sp. NPDC005811; assembly: GCF_040630405.1. Taxonomy (NCBI): domain Bacteria; kingdom Bacillati; phylum Actinomycetota; class Actinomycetes; order Kitasatosporales; family Streptomycetaceae; genus Streptomyces; species Streptomyces sp. NPDC005811. The sequence goes on along the minus strand of NZ_JBEXXK010000003.1, from coordinate 255,210 downwards.
GGCGAGTTCCCGGACGAACCGCTCCGCCCGGTCGTCGGGCGGCCCCGGCACGGCGGTCACGGAGGTCACGGAGGTCACGGAGGTGGTGGTCATCTGGCACTCCTCAACTGGCTCAACCGGGTCAGCCGGGTCAGCCGGCTCAGTGGGCTCATGTGGCGCTCCCCAGGTAGTACGACGACAGCTCGGCGTGCAGGGAGCTGTCCGGGTGTCCCTGCCACTGGACACGGCCGCGGACCAGGACGGCGGCGTGGTCCGCGATCTTCAGTACGGCGGTGGCGAACTGTTCGACGACGAGGACGGCGACGCCCTGCCGGGCGATCCCGGCGACGAGTTCGTACAGCTCGGCGACGACCAGCGGGGCGAGGCCCATGGAGAGTTCGTCGAGGAGCAGGACGGCGGGGTCGGTGGCCAGGCCCCGGGCGAGGGCGAGCATCTGCTGCTCGCCGCCGGAGAGGGTGCCCGCGTGCTGGGTGCGGCGTCGGCCGAGGACGGGGAAGCGGGCGTAGGCGATCTCCTCGATCTCCTCCCGGGTACGGCCGGTGAAGGTCATCATCAGGAGGTTGTCGCGGACCGAGAGGTTGGGGAAGACGCCCCGGCCCTCGGGGACGAGGCAGACCCCGGCGCGGGCGAGGTCGCCGGGGCGGATGCCGGTGACGTCCCGTCCGCCGAGCAGCAGCCGCCCGCCGCTCGGCGGACGGACCCCGGAGGCGACCTTCAGCACGGTGGTCTTCCCCGCCCCGTTGGGGCCGAGGAGGGCGACCACCTGTCCGGCGGCGACCGAGAGGTCCACTCCGTGCAGCACGGCGATGCCGTGGTACGCGGCGCGCACGCCGACGAGTTCGAGCAGGCTCATGCTTCCCCCAGGTAGGCCGCCAGCACCGTCTCGTCGCGCTGGATCAGGGCGGGCGGGCCGCAGGCCACGACCCGGCCGAGGTCGAGGACGTACACCTCGTCGCAGACGCCCATCACCAGGCTCATGTCGTGCTCGACGAGGAGGACGGCGGCGCCGTCGGCGGCGAGGGAGCGCAGCAGCGCGGCGAACCGTTCGGTCTCCTCGGCGTCCTGGCCGGCGGCGGGCTCGTCGAGGAGCAGGACGCGCGGCCGCAGGACGAGGGCGCGGCCGACCTCGACGAGCCGGGCGATACCGGTGGGCAGGGCGTCGGCCGGGTCGTCGGCGAGGGCGGTCAGCCCGAGCCGTGCGAGGACGGCGTCGGCGGTCCGTGCGGCGTGCCGGCGCTCGGGGCCGAGCTCGGCGGCGACGAGGAGGTTGTCGCGGACGGAGAGCCGGCCGAAGAGCTCCAGGTGCTGGAAGGTGCGGGACATGCCGCGCCGGGCACGCCGGGCGGGCCCCTCGCGGGTGATGTCCCGGCCGTCCAGCCGGACTTGTCCGGTACGGGGCCGGCGCAGCCCGGACAGGACGTCGAACAGGGTGCTCTTGCCGGCCCCGTTGGGCCCGATGAGCCCGGTGATCCGGCCGGCCTCGGCGGTCAGGGACACGGAGTCGAGGGCCCGCCGTCCGCCGAAGGCGACGGTCACCTCCTCAGCCCGCAGCAGTGGCACGGCTCAGCACCTCCCCGTCCTCGGGCCGCCAGGGCCGGTGTACTCCCCACCATTCCAACGGCGTCTCCCCCGGGCCCTGTTGACGTGCCGTGGCCCGGAGCCGCAGGGCCGTGGCCGCGGCGAGGGCGACGGCGAGCGACAGCCATCCGTTCACCGCGTCCAGCGCCGCGAGCAGCCAGCACGCGCCGAGGACCGCGCCCGCGGCGCCGAGCAGCGGCCGGTCCCGGGCGAGCGGTGCCCATGCGGTGCGCAGCCGGGTGATGATCCCGCCGGGGCTGTGGGCCAGCCCCATGCCGGCGAGGGCGATCAGCAGGGCCGACAGATCCTGCGCCCAGGTGCCGACCTCTCCGAGCAGCTGGGTCGGTACGACGAACGCGACCCCGGTGAACAGGCCCGCGCCGACCGAGCCCAGTCCGGCGATGACTGCGATCAGGAAGATCGGCAGTCCGGCGACCAGGTTGAACTGGTCGGCGGTGACGGTCTGCAGCTGCATGCCGTACAGGGCACCGCCCAGCCCCGCGATCCCGGCGGACAGGGCGAAGACGGCGACCTTGGCGCCGAGGAGCCGGCCACCGAGGGTGGCGTAGGCGGCCTCGCTGTCGCGCAGCGCGATCAGCCGCCGCCCGAACCGGCCCCGGCGCAGCGCGGCCACCCCCAGGGAGGCGAGCGCGAGACAGACCGCGGCCAGCAGGAGCAGCTGGGCCGGGCTGGTGAGACGCAGTCCGAACAGGTCGGGGCCGGTGACGTTGACCGAGCCCTGGTCGAACAGGGCGATGCGCACCCCGAGGACGTCGAAGGCGGGCAGGGTGAAGATCCAGCGGTCGAGGATCACGGCGAACGCGGTGGTGCCGAGGGCGAGGTAGATCCCGGAGAGCCGCAGCGCCGGTACGGCGACGAGCGCGCCGACGGCCGCGGTGACCAGCACGGCGGCCGGCAGCGCCCACAGCTCGCCGTGCGCCCCGAGATGGCCCCAGACCACCGCGCCGATCCCGGCGATGGAGAGCTGGCACAGGGAGACCTGCCCGGCGAACCCGGCGAGCGGGACGTACGACAGCGCGACCACGCCGAGGGAGAAGACCGCGCCGTACGGGACGAGGGAGTCCTCGGACAGGACGGTCACCAGGACCAGGGCGAGGCCGGGGATCGCGGCCGCGAGGAGCGCGGCACCGCGCCGGCCGGGCAGCGGGACGGGGACCAGGCGCCGGTCGCGGCCGCGCAGCCGGCGGTGCGGGAAGGCGAGCAGGGCGAGGAGCAGCAGCAGGGCGGGGGCGGCCAGCCGCAGGCCGGGGAGGTAGGCGTTCTGCGGGAGGTATCCCGCGAGGTAGGCCTCCAGCAGGCCGACGACGACCGCGCCGAGGAAGGTGAGCGGCAGGCTGCGCAGGCGGCCGAAGACGGCGGCGGTGTAGGCGCTGACGATGAGCAGGGAGAGCTGCTGGGCGTCGAGCGCGACGGTCGGCGCGATGAGGATGCCGCCGACGGCGGCGAGCTGGATGCCGAGCACCCAGGCGAGCCGTCCGGCCCGCAGCGGATCGGCGCCGGTGAGCCCGGCGAGGGCCCGGTCGTCGACGCAGGCGCGCATCTCGGTACCGGCCCGGGTGCGGTGCAGCAGGAACCACAGGCCGGCGGCGACCGCGACGGCGACGGCCGTGGTGACGGCCTGGTGCCAGGTGACGGCGGCCGGGCCGAGCCGCAGCGCGGGGCGGTCGGCGAAGAAGGGGACGAGGGGGCGGGCGGTGTTGGGGTCCCAGACCCAGCGGGCCAGCGCGATGCACCCCGTGAGCAGGGCGACGGTCATGACCAGGCGTTCCGCCTCGCCGAGCGCCTGCACCGGGCGCATCAGCACCCGCTCGACGAGGAGGCCGAAGGCGGGCGCGAGGACGAGGAGGACGGCGGCGAGCGCCAGCGGCACCGGCCAGCCCCAGCCGACGGCCAGCTGCCAGTAGGCGAAGGCCGCGAGCATCCCGGCCGCGCCGTGGGCGAAGTTGAAGACACCGGCCGTGGTGTGGGTGAGCACCAGACCGCTGCCGATCACGGCGTAGATCGCGGCGGTACTCAGGCCGACCACCGTGAAGGCCAGGAACTGATCCATGGACTGGAAACTAGCTTCTCACTATTGGAGAATCAACCATTCGGACAGAGGCAAGACAGACATGGGGCAGAGGGAGGATCCATGGCCGGAACACAGAAGCGCGGCACCGCGATCGCGATGGACGCCGCGGAGGTCGACGCGTTCCTGCGCACCCAGCCGGTCTGCCGGGTCGCCGTGACGGCCTCCGACGGCCATCCGCACCTCAGCCCGCTGTGGTTCGTCTGGGACGGCACCGCGCTGTGGCTCAACTCGCTGGTGCGCAGCCGCCGCTGGGCCGACGTGCGGAGACAGGGGCGGCTCGCGGTCGTGGTGGACGAGGGCGGCTTCGACTTCCTGGCGCTGCGCGGGGTGGAGCTGCGCGGTCCGGCGGAGGTGGTCGGGGAGGTCCCGCGCACGGGTGAGCCGTACGACGGACTCGCCGAGCCGGAGCGGCTGTTCGGGGAGAAGTACGCGGGCGGGAGGTTCCGCCACGACGGGCGGCACGGGTGGCTGCGCCTGGTGCCGGACGAGGTGGTCAGCTGGGACTTCGGGAAGCTGCGGCGTTGACGGATTGACGGACGCCACCGGACATGGAAGCTTGATAATCGCTTTTGGAGAATCATATTCTCGGGAGGTCTCTTGAGCGACACCGACGACCTGGTGGAGATCGAGCAGCTCCTCGGCCGCTACGCGGTGGCGATGACCCGCGGCGACGTGGACCGGGTGCTCACGGTCTTCACCCCGGACGGCACGTACAGCGCGTTCGGCGACACCTGTCCGCTCGACGCGTTCCCGGCGCTGGTCGCCGCCGCGCCCAAGGGGCTGTTCCTCGTGGGAACCCCGGTGATCGAGCTGGACGGCGACACGGCGACCGGCACCCAGCCGCTGTGCTTCGTCGAGCACGCCCGGCACGAGATGCGGATCGGCTACTACACCGACACCTACGCCCGCACCGCCGACGGCTGGCGGCTGCGCACCCGGGCGATGACCTTCATCCGGCGCAGCGGCGCCCACGACTCCGGGCGGCCGCACGCCTTCACCCGGTCATGAGGGTCTCCCCCTTCACCGGCTCCTCCGCCGCCCCCTTCACCGGCCTCGGCGCCTTCCGCCGCGAGCTGCGCGACTGGCTCGACGACCACGATCTGTCCCCGGTCGGCGACGACGGCGGACTGGACGCACAGGTCGGGCAACTCGCGCGGGTGCGGCGGGCGTTGTGGGCGGCGGGCTGGATGCGCTACGGCTGGCCGGCCGAGGTCGGCGGGCTCGGCGGGCCGAGCGGCCTGCGCGCGGTGCTCGGCGAGGAGGTCGCCGCCCGGGGCCTCACCGAGCCCGGCATCTGGTCGATGGTGGAGGTGCTGGTCCCGACCCTGATCGACTACGCGCCGCCCGCGCTGGCCGCCGAGATGGTGCCCCGGCTGCTGGACGGGCGGGAGCAGTGGTGCCAGGGCTTCTCCGAGCCGGGCTCGGGCAGCGACCTGGCGTCCCTGTCCACCCGGGCGGTCCCGTCGGCCGACGGGGACGGCTGGCGGGTGTCCGGGCAGAAGGTGTGGACGAGCCTCGCCCAGTACGCGGCCCGCTGTGTCCTGCTGGCCCGCACCGGCGGCCCCGGACACGCCGGGATCAGCGCGTTCTTCGTCGACATGGACTCCCCCGGGATCACGGTCCGCCCGCTGCGCACGATGCACGGCGTGGACGAGTTCGCCGAGGTGTTCCTCGACGACGTCCCGGTCCCCGCGTCCCGGCTGCTCGGCGCCCCCGGCGACGGCTGGCGGCTCGCGATGGACCTGCTGCCGCACGAGCGCTCCACCTGCTTCTGGCACCGGATCGCCCATCTCTACAGCCGTCTCGACCGGTTGCTCGCCGACGGCTGCGAGGCCGACCCGGACGCGCTCGGATCGGTCTGGCTCGACCTGCACACCACCCGCTGCCGCTCGGCCGCCACCCAGGCACGGCTGGCCGGGGGCGGGCGGCTCGGCCCGGAGACCTCCGTGGACAAGATCCTGCTGGCCGGCGCCGAGCAACGGCTGTTCGACACCGCCCGCGACCTGCTGCCGGGAGCGGTGGAGTTCGGCGCCCCGGCCTGGCGCACCGAGTACCTCTACTCACGGGCCGCGACGATCTACGGCGGCACGGCCGAGATCCAGCGCAACATCGTCGCCCGCCGGCTGCTGGACCTCGGAAAGGAGTGACCGTGGACCCGGCCGAACGCGCCCTGCTGGGCGACACCCTGCGCAAGACGCTCACCTCGGGCGCCGACCTCACCGACCTGGGCTGGCCCGACATGCTCGTCGAGGAGCCGGAGACGGTCGTCCCGCTGCTGTTCCGGCTGCTCGGCGAGACCGGCCGGCACGCCCCGGTCCTCAACGACGTCCTCCTGCACGCCGCCGGCCTCCCCCTCACGGGCACCCCGGCCCTCTCCTTCACCGGCGGCACCCGGCTGGTCTGGCTCGGGGAGGGATCGTCGTACGACAGCCCGCTCGACCCCGAACTGCCCCTGCGCCGCGCCCCGGCCGACGCACCGCTCCTCCCCCTCGCCGCCGGACGCCGGGCGCTGGGCTGGTGGCTGCTGGGCACCGGCCACGCGATGCTCGCCCTCGCGCGCCGGCACGTCCTGGACCGTGAGCAGTTCGGGCGCCCGCTCGCCTCCTTCCAGGCGCTGCGGCACCGGCTGGCGGAGACGTACGTCGCCCTGGAGGGCGCGGAGGCGGCGCTCGGCGCGGCGGCCGACGACACCGGCTCGCTGCTCGCCAAGGCCGCCGCCGGACGGGCCGCGCTCACCGCCGCCCGGCACTGCCAGCAGGCCCTGGGCGGCATCGGGTTCACCGCCGAGCACGAGCTGCACCGCCATGTCCGGCGGGCTCTCGTCCTCGACGGCCTCCTCGGCTCCACCCGCGAACTCACCCGCGAGGCGGGTGCGTTGCTGCTGCGCGAGGGCCGTACCCCTCGTCTGGTCGACCTCTGAGGAGCCTCTGGATGACCACCGTCGATCTCTGGCCCGACCTGCTCGACTGCCTGGACCTCACCCCGCGCGAGCCGGGCGTCCACGAGGGCCGCTCCCAACAACTGGAGTACCGGCGCCTGTTCGGCGGCCAGCTGCTCGCCCAGTTCGCCCGCGCCGCGACCCTGGCCGCCCCCGGCAAGGGCCTGAAGTCCCTGCACACCCAGTTCCTGCGGGAGGGCCGGACCGGTGAGCCGGTGCGCTACACGGCCGAACTCCCGCAGGACGGGCGGACGTTCGCCGCCGCACGCCTCACCGCCCGTCAGTCGCACGGGATCATCGCCGTGGCCGACGCAAGCCTGCATGTGTGGGAGGAGGGCCCGGACCGGCAGACCGTCGACCCCGTGCCCTCCGTGCCCGGACCGGAGCGGGCCGCCGAACTCCCGCTGCTCCCCTGGGAGTCACGGGCGGCGACCGACCTCGACACCGAGAAGTCCGAGCCGCCCGTCTTCGAGCTGTGGACCCGGGTGCCGAAGGTGCGCCGGCCCCTCGCGCCGGCCCTCCTCGCGTACGCCACCGACCTCACCCCGATCGGCACCGCGCTGCGCCCGGTGGCCGGGGTGACCCAGACCGACTCGGGGCGGGTGTTCGTCTCGGCGGTCACCTCGCACACGGTGTGGTTCCACCGCCCGGCCGAACTCGGCGACTGGCTCCTCCTGCGCCAGCACAGCCCCGTCACCGCGCACGGCCGCTGCTTCGGCCGCGGCGACGTACTGACCGGCGGGGGAACCCTGATCGCGTCGTACGCGCAGGAGGCCCTGCTGCGGTTCCTGTGAGCCGCCCGGCGCCGCTCAGGGCGCCGCCACCTCCACCACCACCGCGGACCCCATCCCCCCGCCCGCGCACATCGACGCCACCCCCACTCCGCCGCCCCGGCGGCGGAGTTCGTGGACGAGGGTGACCAGCATGCGCGCGCCGGAGGCGGCGACCGGGTGGCCCAGGGAGCAGCCGCTGCCGTTGACGTTGACCGTGTCGGCGTCGAGGCCGAGGCGGTGGACCGCGGCGACGGGGACGGAGGCGAACGCCTCGTTGATCTCGAAGAGGTCGACGTCGGCGACGGACATCCCGGCCCGGCCGAGGGCCTTGGGGATGGCCTGGACGGGGGTGAGGCCCGTCTCCGCCGGATCGGCGGCGACCGACGCCCAGGCGCGGACGGTGGCGAGCGCGGGCAGGCCCGAGCGGTCGTCGGCCACGGCGAGGACCGCCGCCGCGTCGTTGGCGCCGGAGGCGTTCCCGGCCGTGATCGAGAAGCCCTCGATCTCCGGGTGCAGCGGCTTCAGCCGGGCCAGTCTCTCGGCGCTGGTGTCACGGCGCGGGTGTTCGTCGGCCGTGAAGACCCCGTGGGGGGTGTCCAGGGGCACGGTCTCGTCCTTGAAGCGGCCCTCGTCGAGCGCGCGGACCGCGTTGCGGTGCGACCGCAGCGCCCACGCGTCCATCTCGGCGCGGCCGATGCCGGCCCGGACGGCCGTGTTCCAGCCGACGGTGACCGACATGTCCAGGTTGGGGGCGTCGGGGCGGTCGGGGTGGGAGGGCGGCACCCAGCGCTCGGCGCCCCGGAAGGTCAGCCGGGGCGCGGTGGACAGGGACTGCACGCCGCCCGCGAGGACCAGCCGGTCCATGCCGGCCCGGATCGAGGCGGCGGCGGTCTGGACGGCGGCCAGACCGCCCGCGCAGTGCCGGTTGAGGGCCAGCCCCGGTACGTGCGGCAGGCCGGCGGTGAGGGCGGCGTGGCGGGCGACGACTCCGCCGCCGTAGTGCGACTCGGCGAGGACGACGTCGTCCACCCGGTCCGGGTCGAGTCCCTCCGCCACCGCGCCGACCACCCGCTCGGCCAGCTCATGGGCGGTGGTGTCGCGCAGGGTCCCCTTGAACGCGGTGCCGATCGGGGTGCGCAGGGCGGCGACGATCACGGCTTCAGGCATCGGCGGCCTCCTCCAGTTCGGCGACGAGGGTGCGGCGGAGCAGCTTTCCGGTGGCGGTGCGGGGCAGTTCGGGGCGGAAGACGACGGTGTCGGGGGTCTTGGCCGAGCGCAGGCGGGCCTTGGCGTAGGCCCGGATCTCCTCCGGGTCGCCCGCTCCGACGAGGACGGCGACGAGCCGCTGCCCCCACTCCGGATCCGGCACCCCGAGCACGGCGGCCTCCCGCACGCCCGGGTGTTCGAGGAGGACGTCCTCGATCTCGGCCGGGGCGATGTTCTCGCCGCCCCGGATGATGGTGTCGTCGGCGCGGCCCTCGATGTAGAGGTAGCCGTCGGCGTCGAGCCGCCCCCGGTCCCGGGTGGCGAACCAGCCGTCGCTGACGCCGTCCTCGGCGCCCGCGTACTCGCCCGAGATCTGGTCCCCGCGGACGAAGACGAGCCCGGTGGCCCCCGCCTGAAGGACCTTGCCGTCCTCATCGCGGATCTCGACCTCGATGCCGGGCAGCGGCCGGCCGACCGAGCCGAGCCGCTCACGGACGGCCGGTTCGTCGGAGGCGACGGCCCGCCAGTGGTCGTCGGGGCCCAGCACGCACACCGAGGAGGCGGTCTCGGTCAGTCCGTAGGCGTTGACGAACCCGGTGTCCGGGAACTGCCGCAGCGCCCGCTCCACCACCGGCCGGGGCGCGCGGGCGCCGCCGTAGGCGAGGCTGCGCAGGCTCGGCGCCCCGGCCGGCGCGTCGCCCAGTTCGGCGGTGATCCGGGCGAGCATGGTCGGCACGAGCATGGCGTGCGTGACGTGCTCGCGCCGTACGGTCGCCAGCCAGCCGGCCGGGTCGAAGGACGCCTGGTAGACGATGCGGCGGCCCGCGTAGAGGTTGGTGAGGAGGTTCATCAGGCCGGCGACGTGGTACGGCGGGAGCGCCACCAGGGTCGCGTCGGACGGGTCGGCGGAGCCGAAGTCCTGGGTGTTGAAGACATAGGAGAGGAGATGGCGGTGGCGCAGCAGGGCCGCCTTGGGGGCGGCCGTCGTCCCGCTGGTGTAGAGGACGACGGCGGTGGCGTCGCGGTCGTCGGGGGCGGGCCGTGGGGCGGGGTCGCCGGGCGGGTCGAGGAGGGTGTCCAGGTCCTCCGGGCGCAGGAGTTCGGCGCCCGGGTGGCGGGCCGTGAGCTCCGCCGACTGCTCAGGTGCGAGACGGTAGTTGAGGGGCACGAAGGGGACTCCCGCCAGCGCCGCGCCGAACAGGGCGACGGGGTAGGCGAGGTGGTTCGTCCCCAGGTACAGGACCGCGGAGCGGTCACGGAAGCGGTCGGCCGCGTGGTGCGCGAGGCGCTGGAGTCCGGCGGCGGAGAGCGAACGGCCGCCCTCGGTGACGGCCGGCCGGTCCCCCGCGGATGCGGCCATTTCCAGGATCACGGCTATGTTCATGAGAACGCCATTCTCATACACTCAGAGGCCGACTTGCAAGAGAGGGGAATGACGGTGCTGATCGAAGGTTCCTCGGCCCTGGTGGTCGGCGGTGCGGGCGGTCTCGGCGAGGCGACGGTACGGCGTCTGCACGCGGCCGGGGCCCGGGTCGTGGTCGCCGATCTCGCGGACGACAAGGGCAAGGCGCTCCAGGACGAGCTCGGGGTGCGGTACGTGCGCACCGACGCCACCGACGAGGAGGCGGTGGCGTCGGCGGTGCGGGAAGCGGCGGACACGGGGCCGTTCCGGATCGCGGTGGACTGTCACGGCGGCCCGGCGAGCGGCGGCCGGCTGGTCGGCAAGGACGGCTCGCCGCTCCCGCTGGAGGGCTTCCGCACGACGGTCGACGTCTATCTCACCGGCGTCTTCAACGTCCTGCGGCTGGCCGCCGCGGCCATCGCCCGCACCGCGCCCCTCGACGGGGACGGCGGGCGGGGCGTCATCGTCACCACCTCGTCCATCGCCGGCTACGAGGGGCAGGTGGGCCAGCTCCCCTACGCGGCGGCCAAGGGCGGGGTGACGGCGATGACCCTGGTGGCCGCCCGGGACCTGTCCCCGCTCGGCGTCCGGGTCGTCTCGGTGGCGCCCGGCACGATCCTCACCCCCGCCTATGGCAAGGCGGGCGAGCAGCTGGAGGCGTACTGGGGGCCGCAGGTGCCCCACCCGCGCCGGATGGGGCGCCCCGAGGAGTACGCGGCCCTGGTCCGGCACCTGTGCGAGAACGACTATCTGAACGGTGAAGTGGTGCGCCTGGACGGCGCGTTGAGGTTCCCGCCCAAGTAGGGCCGCCCCGGCCGGCTGAGTCGGCTCAGTCGGCTCAGTCGGCTCAGCCGGCTCAGTCGGCGTCCATCTCCTGCCGCGCCTTCGCCCACAGCCAGCCCGCGTAGCCGTGCAGCCCCTCGCCGAGCCCGCGGTTCATCTTTCCGGCGAGGGCGCGGGCGTAGCTGCCCTCCAGGAGGGCGGCGAGGCGGAAGCAGGCGAGGACCTGGTACCAGCGGAAGCCGGAGACGTCCCGGCCGGTGGACTCGCCGTAGCGGGCGACGAGTTCGGCGCGCCCCGGCACCCCGTCCCAGGGCTGGAACTGGGGGTCGCTGCCGGGCGGGTCGCCCTTCTCGCGCCAGGCGGTGAGGATCCAGGCGAGATCGAGGAGGGGGTCGCCGAGGGAGGCCATCTCCCAGTCGACGATCGCGGCGAGGCGGGGGGCGTCATGGGCGAACATGACGTTGGCGAACTGGAGGTCGCCGTGCACGATCCCGGTGGCGCTCTCCTTCGGGGTGTGCGCGGCCAGCCAGTCGGCGACCCGGTCGACCTCGGGGGACTCGCCCTCGCGGTAGCCGGGGGTGTCGCGGTAACCGTGCAGCATCTTCAGGTACTTGGGCGTCTGGCGCTCCAGCCAGCCCTCGGGTCGGCCGAGATCGGCGAGGCCGTGCCGGGCCGGGTCGACGGCGGCGAGCTCGGCGGCCCCGTCGACGAGGGCGAGGGCGAGCGAACGGCGCCAGTCGGCGTCCTCCGCGTACCGCCCGGGCAGGGTGCCGCGCGGGGCGAAGCCGTCGATCTTCTCCAGGACGGAGAAGGGGCCGCCGAGCACGTCGTCGTCGAGCACGCTCGCCCGCAGCCGGGGGTGCGGCACGTCGGTGCCGGCGAGGGCGGCGAGGACGCGGCTCTCCCGGCGGAACGCGTCGGAGGCGCCCGAGCGCAGATGGCGGCCGGGGCGGCGCAGGACGAGTTCGGTGCCGTCGGCGCGGCGGAGGGTGAAGAGGAGGTTCTGGGCGCCGCCGGTGAGCGGTTCGAGGGCGGCCACGGGTCCGTCGCCGGGGAGGCCGTCCAGGCCCGTCCAGGCGTTGAGGCGGTCGAGGTCGGCCTCGAGGCCGGCCGTGGGGTCGCTGCCGGTCACCAGGTCACCGCCGTCTCGGGAAGGCGGTCCGCGTACCGGGCGCGGGCCGCGGCCAGCCGGGTGGGCAGATGGGCGGAGCCGAAGAGCGGGTCGTCGGCGGGTTCGACACCCTTGAGCAACAGCCGGGCCACGACGTCCTGGTGGGCCTCGGTGGGGCCGTCGGCGACGCCCAGGGTGGGGCCGGAGTGCCACATCTTGGTCAGCGGCAGTTCGTTGGAGACGCCGAGGGCGCCGTGCAGATGGAGGGCGCGGTAGGCGACGTCGACCAGGACCCTGGGGGTGGCGACCTTCACCCCGGAGACATGGAGGCGGGCGCGGCGGGCGTCGGCGCGGTCGCCGGTGCGGGCTGCCTTGTCCATGTGCCAGGCGGCGTGCAGGACCTGGAGCCGGAACTGCTCGATCTGGATCCAGGTGTCGGCGAGTTGATGGCGCACCGCCTGCTGGTCGGCGAGGGGCCCGCCGCGGGTGCGGCGGGAGGCGATGCGCTCGGTCATCATCTCCAGCGCCTTCCTGCACTGCCCGACCGAGCGCATCGCATGGTGCAGCCGGCCGCCGCCGAGGCGGGTCTGGGCGATGAGGAAACCGGAGCCTGGTTCGCCGAGGAGGTTCTCGGCGGGGACCCGGCAGCCGGTGAAGCGCAGATAGCCGTGCACGCCCTCGCCGAGCGGCTCGCCGCCCATGCCGGTGCCGCGCACCATCTCCATGCCGGGTGTCCCGGCCGGGATCAGGATCATCGAGGCGCCCTGGTGGACGGGCACCTCCGGATCGGTGACCACCATGGCGATGACGAAGGCCGCGAGCGGGTAGTTGGAGGCGAACCACTTCTCGCCGTCGATCACCCACTCGTCGCCGTCCCGCACGGCCGTGCAGGTGAAGCCGCCGGGGTCGGCGCCGCCGGTCGGCTCGGTCATCGCGAAGGTGGAGACGATCCGCCCGTCGAGGAGCGGTTCGAGGTACTCCTTGCGCTGCTCCTCGGTCGCGTAGTGGGCGAGGATCTCCGCGTTGCCGGAGTCCGGGGCCTGGGTGCCGAAGCACATGGGCGCCCAGCTCGACCGGCCGAGGATCTCGTTCAGCAGGCCGAGGTGCACCTGCCCCATGCCCATCCCGCCGAGCGCGGGCGGCAGATGGGCGGCCCACAGCCCCTGTTCGCGCACCCGCCGCTGCAATGGCCGTACGACCTCACGGAAGACCTCGCTCCCCCGGTCGTAGGGCTCGGCGTGGCCCGGGAACAGCACGTCCAGCGGCTCTATCTCCTCACGGACGAGTCGCGCGGCCCAGTCGAGTTTCTCCTGGAACGCGTCGTCGGTACTGAAGTCCCACATGACGCACCCTCCCACGTTGACGCCCTCGTCGACACCTGCCCAGAATGCTATTCTGCGCAAGCGAGAACGATACTCTCACTCGCGAGAACACTCCAGGAGGCGGCGGGATGGGATACGCGGACGAGCTGTTCGACCTCACCGGCCGGGTCGTGCTGGTGACCGGCGGCAGCCGGGGGCTCGGGCGGGCCATGGCGTTCGGCGCGGCACGCTGCGGCGCCGACGTGGTGGTGGCCAGCCGCAGGCGCGAGGTCTGCGCGGCCGTGAGCGAGGAGATCGAGAAGGAGACCGGACGCTCGGCCCTGCCGTACGGCGTCCACGTGGGCCGCTGGGACGAACTGCCGGGCCTGGTCGACGCGGTGTACGACCGCTTCGGCCGGCTGGACGCGCTGGTCAACAACGCGGGGATGTCCCCGGTCTACGACGACCTCGGCACCGTGACGGAGCGGATGTTCGACGCGGTGCTGGACCTCAACCTCAAGGGCCCGTTCCGGCTGTCGGTCCTCGCGGGCACCCGGATGGCACGGGCGGGCGGCGGCACGATCGTCAACGTCAGCTCCACGGGCTCCGTGCGGCCCCGCCCGGCGATCGTGCCGTACGCGGCGGCGAAGGCCGGGCTCAACGCGCTGGGCGAGGGTCTCGCCCACGCCCTCGGCCCGGCCGTGCGGGTCAACACCCTGATGTGCGGCCCGTTCGCGACCTGGGCGACCCGGGGCTGGCAGGAGGACCCGGAGCAGCTCGCCGAGGGGGTCCGTCCGCACGCCCTGCGGCGCATCGGCGCCCCGGACGAGATCGTCGGCGCGGCGCTCTATCTGCTGTCGGACGCGTCCTCGTACACGAGCGGGGCGACCCTGCGGGTGGACGGCGGGATGCCGTAGCGGATCAGAGGAGGTCGCCGTGCTCGCCGAGGCGCGGCGGCGGGCCGTACGACGGCGCGTGCCCGGGGATGCGGAACGGGCTGCCCACCAGACGGTGGCCGCCCGCCTCGACGACCGCGCCCGGTGTGGCGGCCAGGGCCTCGGGCAGGGTGCGCACGGCGGCCGCGGGCACCCGCAGGGGCCGTAGCCGGGCCTCCCAGCCGGTCGCCGAGTCGGCGGCGAGGGCCTGCGTCACGACGGCGACGACCTCCTCGCGGTGGGCCGCGCGCTCGGCCATCGTCGGGTAGCCCTCGATGCCGGCCTCGGTGGCGAAGGAACGCCAGAAGCGGTCGTGGGTGATGAAGAGGGCGAGGTGGCCCTCGGCGGTGGGGAAGAGCTGGGCGGGGACGTAGTGGGCGTGGGCGCCGCCGAGGCGGCGGGGCGCGCGGCCCTCGCCCAGCCAGGCGGCGGCGTGGTAGTTGAGCTGGGACAGCATCACGTCCCGCAGCGACACCTCCAGCTGGCCGCCCCGCCCGGAGTGCACCTGCGCCAGCAGGCCCAGGGCCGCCGCGAGACCGGCGGAGTTGTCCGCCGAGGAGTAGCCCGGCAGCAGGGGCGGGCCGTCCGGGGCGCCGGTCAGGGCCGCGATGCCGGTGGCGGCCTGCACGACGTAGTCGAAGGCGGGCGCGTCGCCCGCGTCCAGGCCCCAGCCGGTGAGGATCACGCACACCAGCCGCTCGTTCCAGGGCGCGAGCGCCTCGTAGGTGAGGCCGAAGCGGTGGACGGCGGAAGGCTTGAGGTTGACCAGCAGGGCGTCGGCGTCCCGGACCAGTTCGCGCAGGTGCCCCTGGCCCCGCGCGGTCGCCAGGTCCACGCGCACCGAGCGCTTGCCCCGGTTGAGGCTGGCGAAGTAGGCGTCCGAGACCTGCCGGGAGAGGTCCCCGCCGGGCGGCTCCACCTTGGTGACCCGCGCGCCCAGATCGGCCAGGAGCATGGTGGCGTAGGGGCCCGCGAGGATGTGGCCGACCTCCAGGATCCTGAGGCCCGCGAGGGGTCCGGTCACCGGAACGCCGCCGCGAGCGCCGCCACCGCGTCCCGGGTGCGCAGTTTCGAGGCGACGAGTTCCTCCCGGCCGTCGCCGATCGGAAGCAGGCGGACCGACAGGTCCGTCACCCCCGCGTCCGCGAACCGCCGGAACCGGGCCTCGATGGCCGCCTCGTCGCCCGCCGCGCACAGGTCGCCGACGTCACGGGCGTCGCCGTACTCCAGCAGCCGCTGGTAGTTGGGCGAGATCTCGGCCTCGCCGAGGATGCGGTTGGCGCGCTCGCGGGCCGCGTCCACCTCGTGGGGCGCGCACAGGCAGACCGGGATGCCCGCGACGATCCGCGGGGCGGGCCTGCCCGCCGACTCCGCCGCCTTGGTGAGGACCGGCACGACATGGTCGGCGACCGCCCGCTCGTCGGCCATCCAGAGGATCGTGCCGTCGGTACGCTCCCCCGCGACCCTCAGCATCACCGGCCCCAACGCGGCCATCAGCACGGGGAGTTGGGCGACCGGGGCGATCGTCAGCGGGTTGTGGACCCGGAAGCGCTCGTTCTCGACGTCCACCGAGGCCGTCCCGCTCACCGCCGCGCCCAGCACCTCGAGGTAGTCGCGGGTGTACGCGGCGGGCTTCTCGTACGGCACGCCGAGCATGTCCCGCACGATCCAGTGGTGCGAGGCACCGACGCCGAGCGCGAGCCGGCCGCCCGCCGCCGCGTGCGCGGACAGGGCCTGCCGCGCGAGGGCGACGGGGTGCTGGGCGTGCACCGGGACGACAGCGGTGCCGAGCTCGATGCGCGACGTGGCCCGTCCCATCAGGGTGACGGCGGTCAGCGCGTCGAAGTCGGTGGGTACCTGGGGCACCCACACCGTGTCGAAGCCGGCCTCCTCCGCCCAGCGGGCGTCGTCGACCATCCGTGCCGCCTTGTGCGCGGCGTCGCCCCGCTCGGGGCCGCTCATCACTCCGACTCGCATGTCGGCTCCGTCCTGTCGGTGAGGGCGCGGATGTCCGCGACGATGACGTCGAGCGGGGTGCCGGTCGGGTACACGGCGGCCGCTCCGGCCGCGCGCAGCCTCGCGACGTCCCCCGCGGGGATGGTCCCGCCGACGACGACCGGGATGTCCTCCCCGCCGGCCGCCCGCAGCGCCTCGACCGTGCGCCGGGTCAGCGCCAGATGGGCGCCGGACAGGATGGACAGCCCGACGAGGGCCACGTCCTCCTGTACGGCGGTGGCGGCGATGTCGTCGACACGGCGCCGGATGCCGGTGAAGACGACCTCGAACCCGGCGTCGCGCAGCCCGCGCGCGACCAGTTTGGCGCCCCGGTCGTGACCGTCGAGACCGGGCTTGGCGACCAGGACCCTGAGGGGAGTGCCGGGCATCAGAACACCACCGGCTGCCGGAACTCGCCCCACACCTCGCGCAGGGCCCCCGCCATCTCCCCCACCGTGCAGTAGGAGGTGGCGCAGTCGATCAAGGGCTCCATCAGATTGGCGTCTCCTTCGGCGGCGCGGCGCAGCTCCGTGAGCCGGGCCCGTACGCCGGCCGGGTTCCGCTCCGCCTTCACCCGTGCCAGCCTCTTCAACTGCCGGTCGCGGCCCTCGGCGTCCAGTTCGTAGGTGGCGAGGTCGGGCGGCGGCTCGTCGACGGTGAACCGGTTGACCCCGACCACCGGACGCTCCCCCGAGTCGACCGCCCGGTGCAGCCGCCATGCCTCGTCGGCGATCAGCGTTTGCAGATACCCGTCCTCGATGCACCGGACCATGCCGCCGTGCGCCTCCAGGTCGGCCATGACCCGCTCGATGCGTTCCTCGGTGGCGTCCGTCAGCGCCTCCACGAAGTACGAACCGCCCAGCGGGTCGGCGACCTTGGTCACGCCCGTCTCGTGGGCGAGGATCTGCTGGGTGCGCAGGGCGAGGGTGGCGGACTCCTCGCTGGGCAGCGCGAACGGCTCGTCCCAGGCGGCGGTGAACATCGACTGCACCCCGCCGAGCACGGAGGCGAGCGCCTCGTAGGCGACCCGGACGGTGTTGTTGCGGGCCTGCGGCGCGTACAGCGAGGCGCCGCCCGCGACACAGCCGAAGCGGAACATGCCGGCCTTCTCGGTCTTCGCGCCGAACCGCTCGCGTACGAGGGTCGCCCAACGCCTCCGGCCCGCACGGTACTTGGCGATCTCCTCGAAGAACTCGCCGTGGGTGTAGAAGAAGAAGGAGATCTGCGGGGCGAACTCGTCGATGGTCAGGCGTCCGCGGGCGAGGACCGTCTCGCAGTACGTCACCCCGTCGGCGAGCGTGAAGGCCATCTCCTGGACGGCGGTCGCGCCCGCGTCGCGGAAGTGGGCGCCGGCGACGGAGACCGCGTTGAAGCGGGGCACCTCGGCGGCGCAGAACTCGACGGTGTCGGCGATCAGCCGCAGCGAGGGCTCGGGCGGCCAGATCCAGGTGCCGCGCGAGGCGTACTCCTTGAGGATGTCGTTCTGGATGGTCCCGGTGAGCCTCGCGCGCGGGATGCCGCGCTTCTCGGCGGCGGCCACGTACAGGGCGAGCAGGATCGCCGCCGTGCCGTTGACGGTGAAGCTCGTACTGATGCGGTCCAGCGGGATGGCGTCGAAGAGGATCTCGGCGTCGGCGAGGGTGTCGACGGCGACGCCGACCCGGCCGACCTCGTCGGTGTACTCGGGGTCGTCGGAGTCGTAGCCGCACTGGGTGGGCAGGTCGAGGGCGACGGACAGACCGGTGCCGCCCTGGTCGAGGAGGTAGCGGTAGCGGCGGTTGGACTCCTCGGGAGTGCCGAAGCCGGAGTACTGACGCAGGGTCCAGGCGCGGCCCCGGTAGCCGGTGGGGTAGTTGCCGCGGGTGAAGGGGTGGACGCCGGGGGCGGGCGGCTCGGCGCGCCGGTCGCCGGGGCCGTAGACCGGCTTCAGGGGGATCCCGGAGGCCGTGGTGTCGTCGTACGTCATGACAGCTCGTCCTTCATGACCTTGCCGGTGGCGTTCAGCGGCAGTCCGGTGCGGAACTCGATGCGGCGGGGCACCTTGAAGCCGGCCATGCGCTCCTTCGCCCAGGCGATCAGCTCGGCCTCGGTGACCGGGCCGCGCGTCACCACGAACGCCTTGCCGACCTGTCCCAGCCGCTCGTCGGGCACCCCGATCACGGCGGCCTGGGCGACCGCGGGATGGCGCATCAGGAAGCCCTCGATCTCGGCCGGGTAGGCGTTGAAGCCGCCGACGACGAACATGTCCTTCTTGCGGCCGACGATCCTGAGTCGGCCGTCGGCGTCGAGTTCTCCGAGGTCGCCGGTGTGCAGCCAGCCGTCCGGGTCGATCGCCTCGGCGGTGGCGGCGGGGTCGTCGAGATAGCCGCGCATCACGCCGTAGCCGCGCACGAGGACCTCGCCGTCGTCGGCGACGCGGATCTCGAAGCCCTCGCAGGGGCGGCCGACGGTGGTGGCGACGGCCTCGTGCGGGTCGCCGGGGCGGGAGGCGGTGACGGTGCCGGCCTCGGTGAGGCCGTAGCCGGTCATCAGATGGCGGAACGGCAGTTCGGCGGTGATCCGGCGGACCAGCTCGACGGGGATGTCGGCGGAGCCGGTGACCGCGACCCGCAGGGAGGACAGGTCGCGGCCACCGTCCGCCTGAAGGAGGGAGTGATAGAGGGTGGGCGGGCCCGGGAGGACCGTCACCCGCTCCTTCTCCACCAGCTCCAGCACCCGGTCGGTGTCGAACACGGCCAGTGGCAGCACGCACGCGCCCCGGATCATCGAGGCCACCAGGCCCGCCTTGTAGCCGAAGATGTGGAAGAACGGGTTGACGATCAAGTAGCGGTCTCCGGTGCGCAGTTGCGCGAGGTCGCACCACTCCGCGTAGAGCCGCAGGGTCTGGCCGTGGGTGGTCATCACGCCCTTGGGGCGGCCCGTCGTCCCGGAGGTGAAGACGATGTCCGCCAGGTCGTCCGGGCCGACCTCGCGCTCCAGGGGCTCGCCCGAGCCGAGGAACCCGTCCGTGCGCAGGTCGATCACGGGGACCCCGGGCGGGCCGGTGAACTCCCGGTCCAGGAAGCCGCCCTGCACCAGCAGCAGCTTGGCGCCGCTGCGCACGACGATGTCGTGCGCCTCCTCGTCGCGGAAGCGGGTGTTGACCGGGACGAGGACCCCGCCGGCCGTGAGCAGGCCGAACGCGGCGACGATCCACTCGGCCGAGTTGGGCGCCCACAGCGCCACCCGGTCGCCGGGGCCGACGCCCGCCGAGGCGAACGCCCCGGCGGTGCGCCGGACCTGGTCGGCCAGTTCGGCGAAGCTCAGCCGCCGCTCGCCGTCGACCACGGCCTCGGCGTCGCCGAAGCGCTCGGCGGCGTCCCGCACCAGAGCGGGAATGCTCGGCCACCGCACTGTCGTGCTCATCCGTCTCATCCGTCGATCAGGCGGGCCAGGTTGCCGCCCATGACCTTCGCCTTGTCCTCCTCGGTGAGCTTCACCAGGTGGTCGACGTAGGTGACCGGGTCGGCCAGGCCCTCGGGGTGCGGGTAGTCGGAGCCGAACAGGACGCGCTCGATGCCGATGAGATCGCCGAGGGCGGCCATGTCCTCCTCCCAGAACGGGCTGATGTGGATGTTCCGCCGGAAGACCTGGACCGGGTCCTCCCGGAACTCGTGCGGCATCTTCTTGTACACGTCGGCCAGCCGGTCCAGGACGGGCAGCACCCAGGAGGCGCCGTTCTCGATGACGGCGACCTTCAGTTCGGGGAAGCGGGAGAGCGCGCCGTGGCAGATCAGCGAGGACACCGCGTCCTCGATCGGCCGCCACTCGGTGACCTGCCGGAACGCGTTGGGCTTGAACGGCAGGAACTCGCGCCGGTTGCCCTCCCAGTCGTTGGCGTGGCGCGCGTAGCCGGAGTCGGAGGAGTGGAGGGCGACCAGGACGCCGGTCTCCACCACCCGCTTCCAGAACGGGTCGAACTCCGGGAGCGCGAAGGAGCGGGTGCCGCCGAAGCCGGGCACCGGGGCCGGACGGATCAGGATCGCGCGGGCGCCGCGCTCCACCACCCAGTTCAGCTCGTCGATCGCCTTCTCGACGATCGGGAGCGTGATGACGGGGACGGTGAAGATCCGGTCCTTGTAGGTGAAGCCCCAGGTCTCGTGGAGCCACTGGTTGAGGGCGTGGACGACCGCGTGGATCAGCTCCGGGTCGTCCTTCATCCGCTCCTCGATGAGGCTCGCGAGCGTCGGGAACATCAGGCTGCGCTGGATGCCGAGGTCGTCCATGAGGGCGAGCCGCGGGGCCGGTTCGCGGAAGGCGGGGACCGCGCGCATGGGCTCGCCGAAGATCTCCCGGCGGGTCTTGCCGTCGGGGTTGCCGACCTTGAAGTACTCCTCCATGGCACCCGGGCGGGCGACCACGTCGAAGGTGGGGTTCGGGATGTACTCGCTGATCTGCCCGCGGATCGCGATCTTCGTGCGGCCGCGGACGTTCACGTACTCGATCGCCCCGTCGTACTCCTTCGGGAGGTACCGGGTGAGCGCTTCCTGCGTCTCGTAGAGGTGGTTGTCCGCGTCGAACAGCGGATACGCGAGATCACGAGAGGGCATGAGAGATCCTCCTTCGCCGATAGCGAGAATCGTATTCTCACTTGGGTGGAGTGGCAATGCTGTGTCGGAGCACGAACTTCTTGACCTTGCCGCTCGGGGTGCGGGGGAAGTCGTCGACGGTGTGCACCTGTTCGGGCCACTTCTGGCGGGCCATGCCGGAACGCCCGAAGTGCAGCCGCAGTTCGGCGAGGCCCGGCGCCGACCAGCCGGGCAGCATCCGCAGCACGGCGGCGGCCCGCTCGCCGAGCCGCGGGTCGGGCGCGGCGACGACCGCCGCCTCCGCCACCCCCGGCAGGCCCAGCAGGACCTCCTCGACCTCCAGGGCGCTGATGTTCTCGCCGCCCCGGATGATGACGTCCGCCTTGCGGTCGGTGATGGACAGCCAGCCGTCGTCGTCCACGACCCCGATGTCACCCGTGCGGTACCAGCCGTCCTCGTCGAAGGCGGCGGCGGTCAGAGCCGGGTCGGTGTAGCCGAGGCAGAGGTCGGGGCCGCGGGTGAGGATCTCGCCGTCGTCGTCGAGCCTCACCTCCACCCCGGGCAGCGGGAGTCCGTCGGTGTGCAGGCGCTTTTCGGCCGGTCCGTCGTACGGGGTGCAGGTCACCGAGGGATGCTCGGTGGAGCCGTACGCCCGGAACACCGTGATGCCCAGGTCCTCCAGCCGGGTGGTCACGGCGGAGGCGACGGACGCGCCGCCGAGGCCGGCGTACCGCAGCCGGGCGAGATGCTCGGGCGTGCGGTCCGGGTGGTCGAGCAGGCTCGTCATGTAGTACGTCGCACCGCCGCCGACGGTCAGCCCCTCGTCCTTCATCAGGGCGAGCGCCCGCGCGGGGTTCCAGGTGTCGCCGAGGTGGACCGGGGTGCCGTCGAGCACGGGGATGAGGAAGGCGTTGACCATGCCGATGAAGTGGCCGACCGGGGCGACGGTGAACTGGCGGCCCCGGTCGGGCGGATAGCTCCCGGCGAGCTGGCGGGTCTCGAAGCCGAGGGTGCGGTGACTGTGGACGACACCCTTGGGGTCGCGGGTGGTGCCGGAGGTGAAGGCGATCAGGGCGGGGGCGTCCGGGTCGACGGGGAGGGTGCCGGGCAGCGGCTCGTCGGCGAGCAGCTCGTCGAAGTCCCGGCCGACGACACCGACGACCGGCACCGAGGCGCACAGCCCGGGGTCGAAGGCGAGGCGTCCGAAGCGTTCGGCGGCGAAGAAGGCCTTCGGGCGGGTGGCCTCGACGATGTACCGGACCTCTTTGGGGCCGTAGAAGTGGACCACCGGGACGACGACCGCGCCGAGGAAGGCCGAGGCCCAGAAGACGGCGGCCGCCTCCCTCCAGTTGGGCAGCTGCATGACGATCACGTCACCGGGGCCGACGCCCCGCGCCGCGAGTCCGCCGGCCAGCCGCCGGGCCGTCCGCTCGACCTGCGCGAACGTGCCCGCCCAGGGCCGCACCTCGGAGTGGACCCGGAACTCGGTGTCCCCCGCCGCGGCCAGCCCCTTCGTCAGCAGGTCGCCGAGGGTCTCATGGGTCCACCACCCCTCGGCCTCGTAGCGCGCGGCCAGTTCGGGCGGGACCGGACGCAGGGCACCGGAAGGGAAGGTCGGCATGAAGGGGATCGCCTCCTCTGCTGCGGGAGAACCGCAGGAGAACTGCAGTCGCGAGAATTGCACTCTCGCACAACGAGAAGGTAACTTCCATACATGGCACGCGACCACGGCTTCCATCCGGTGCGGATCACCCGGATCGTCGACGAGACGCCGGATGTGCGCACATTCGCCCTCGACGCCGGATTCCCCTACCGCGCGGGGCAGTTCCTGACGTTCCGGCTGCGCGGCACCCTGCGCAGCTACTCGATGTCGAGCTCCCCCGACACCGACGGCGAGGTGTGCGTGACCGTCAAACGGGTGCCGGGCGGGCTGGTGTCCGGCTGGATGCACGACGCGCTGCGGCCCGGGGACGTCCTGGAGGCCACCCGGCCGAGCGGAACGTTCTGCCTCCGCCCCGACGCGGCCGGCCGGCCACTGGTCGCGTTCGCCGGCGGCAGCGGGATCACTCCCGTGTTCTCCCTGGTGAAGAGCGCGCTGGCGACGACCGCACGGCCGGTGCGGCTGCTCACCGCCCACCGCGACGCACCGGCCGCGATCTTCCGCGCCGAGCTGGCGGAGCTGGCGGACCGCCACCCGGGGCGGCTCACCGTGCGGCAGCACCTCGACGACCGCGACGGCCTGGTCACCGCCGGGCGGGTCCGCGACCTCGCGGGCGACGGCTCGGCCGACTTCTACCTCTGCGGCCCGGCGCCGTTCATGACCCTGGTCGAGGAGACACTGCTCACACTGGGGGTCCCCGGGGAGCGGATCGTCGTCGAACGCTTCACCCCGGTGAACGGCGCGGCGCACGGCACGGCGGCCCCGCCCGCCCGGCCGGCCGACGGCACGGTCACCGTCGTTCTGCGAGGTCAGCGGCGCTCCGTGCCGCGGCGGACGGGCGAGACCCTGCTCCAGAGCGCCCGCCGCGCCGGGTTCACCCCGCCCTTCTCGTGTGAGTCGGGCGACTGTGCGACCTGCATGGCCCGGGTCACCGCGGGGGAGTCAAAGATGCGGGTGAACAACGCCCTCGACGCCGACGAAGTCGCCGAGGGGTATGTGCTCACCTGCCAGGCGGAGCCGGCCTCGCCGGACGTGACGGTGGAGTACGAGGACTGACATGGTCGAGCTGGAGATCGAGAACGGGCTCGCCGTCGTCACCATCGACCGGCCGCACGCCCGCAACGCCGTCGACCTCACGACCATGGGCGAGCTGGAGAAGGCCCTGGACGCGGCCGGGGGCGCCCGCGCGCTCGCGGTGACCGGGGCCGGCGACAAGGCGTTCGTGTCCGGCGGCGACCTCAAGGAGCTGGCGCGGCTGCGCACCGAGCCGGAGGCGGCGGAGATGGCGCTCAGGATGCGCGCCGTCTGCGACCGCATCGCCGCCTTCCGCGGCCCGGTCGTCGCCGCCCTGAACGGGCACGCGTTCGGCGGGGGCGCGGAGGTCGCGGTCGCCGCCGACCTCCGGATCGCCGCCGAGGACGTCCGCATCGGCTTCAACCAGTCCCGGCTGGCGATCGTGCCGGCCTGGGGCGGGGCCGAGCGGCTGGCCCGGCTGGTGGGCCCGGGGCGGGCGCTGCTGCTGGCCGGCACCGGCCGGACCCTCGACGCCGCCGAGGCCGAACGCCTCGGCCTGGTCGACCTGGTCCTGCCGCGCGCCGGATTCACGGGCGCCTGGCGGGAGGTGGCCCGCGCGCTGGCGACCGCGCAGGCCGGAGAGATCAAGGAGCTGACCACCCGCACGAGAACGCCGGAGGAGGCCGCCGCGGCCTTCGCCCGGCTGTGGGTGGCTGACGAGCACTGGGAAGCGGCCGAGAGGGTGATGTCCCGTGGCAAGTGAAGTCCGCGTCGAGGAGGGTCCGTTCGGGCCGGAGGTCCGCCCGGACGGACCGGTGGAGCAGACGGTGCTGTATCTGCACGGGGACCCGCGGCTCGCGGGCACCCCGCAGGACGCCCTGCCCACCGCCCGTGAACTGGCGCGCTCCACCGGGTACGCCGTGCTCTGCGCCCGCTACCGGCCCCGGTTCCCGCAGGCGCTCCAGGACGTGTACGACGCCTGGGAGCACTGCCGGGCCCGGGGCGGCGCCGTGGCGGTGGCCGGCAAACGGCTCGGCGGGGCGCTGGCCGCCGGTCTGCTGCTGCGGCTGCGCGACGAGGGCGCTCCCCCGCCCACGTGCGCGGTGCTCGTCTCCCCGCTCCTGGACTTCACTCTGGACGCGCCGAGCCTGCTGCTGAACGCGGCCGCCGACCGCACCGTGGACGCGCAGGCGCTCCCGGTCCGGGCGGCGGCGTACGCCGGGCCCACCCCGCGCGCCACTCCCCTGCTCAGCCCGCTGCACGGCAATCTGCACGGGCTGCCCCCGATACAGCTGCACGCGGCCGGCACCGAGGTCCTGCTGGACGACGCCCTGTCCTTCGCGACCCGGGCGGCGCACTCGGGGGTGGCGGTGGACCTGCGGGTGTACGAGGACGCCTCGGCGCTGGGGCTGCGGCAGGCGGGGGCGACGGCGGAGTACCTGATGTCCAGGTGCCGGTCGGGGAATCTCAGTCTTCGTCCAGGATGAACCGCGCCGCCCGCCACGCCAGGGCCATCACGGGCCCGTTGAGGTTCCCGGAGACCATCGCGGGCAGGACGGAGGCGTCGACGACCCGCAGGTGGTCGACGCCCCGCACCCGCAGCCGCGCGTCGGTCACGTCGTCCGGGCCGGGGCCCATCGCGCAGGTGCCGATCGCGTGGAACCCGCAGTAGCCGCCGTCGAGCGAGCTGCGGATGATCTCCTCGTCGGTGCCCGTCCCCGGTCCGGGGAACGTCTCCCGCCGGATCCGCGAGGCGATCGGCTCGGTGGCGAAGAACTCCCGGAGCCGCCGGAAGAGTGCGGCGCCCACCTCGCGGTCGTACGCCGACCGCCAGTAGCCGGGGTCGATGTCCAGGCCGGCGTCGGGGTCGGCGGAGGTGATCGCGAGGGAGCCCTCGGAGGTGGGCCGGAGCACCATCGCGCAGGCGGACAGGCCCGGTTCCCGCTCCACCCCGGCGGGTTTCCCGGGCGTGAGCGCGCCGAGCGACCAGGGGGCGAGGAGGATCTCGGCGTCGGGGCGGGCCGCTTCGGGGCGGGTCTTCAGGAAGCCGATCACGTCGTAGGCGGGCCGGGCGAGCGGGCCCTTGCGGGTGAGCAGGTAGCCGGCGCCGGTGCGGGCCTGGGCGGCCGGCGTGGCGAGGAGGTGGTTCACGCCGAGGGGGGCGTTCAGCCGGAACCGCAGGGCCAGGCAGCGGTGTTCGCGCAGCCGGGCGCCGACGTGCGGCCGGTCGAGGCGGACGTCGACTCCGGCCCGCCGGAGCGTCTCGGCGGGGCCGATGCCGGACAGCTGGAGCAGCCGGGGGGTGCCGAGGCTGCCGAGGGCGAGGACGACCTCGCGCCGGGCCCGGACGTCCTCCTCGTGCCCTTCGGCGGTGCGGACCCGTACGCCGACGGCCTTGTCGCCGTCGAACAGCACGCGCAGGGCCGTCGTGCGGTGGGCGACGGTCAGCTGGGGGCGGGAACGGGCCGGGCCGAGGAAGGCGCGGGCGGCGCTGAAGCGCTGGCCGGCCTTGATGGTGGCCATGGCGTACCCGATGCGCTCGCCGTCCTCCTCGTTGACGTCGGGGACGGTCCGCAGGCCGAACCGGGCGCCGGCGGCGAGGAGTTCGTCGCACAGGGGATCCGGGTCGCGCACCCCCGACACATGCAGGGGGCCGCCCGCGCCCCGGGTGGTGGTGGCGCCGAACGCGTTGTCCTCCAGCGCGCGGAACACGGGCAGGATCTCGTCCCAGCCCCAGCCGGGGTTGCCGAGTTCCGCCAGGCCGTCCCAGTCGGCGCGGGTCCCCCGGTTGTAGACCATGCCGTTGACGGCGCTGGAACCGCCCAGCACCTTGCCCCGCACCCACACCTCCGGGTTCCCGCCCTCCCGGAGCGGGCGGGTGCGGTAGTGCCAGGAGAAGGCGGGGTCGCCGAAGAGCTTCCCGACGCCCTTGGGGATCCTCAGATACGGGTGCCGGCCGGTGCCGCCCGCCTCGACGAGCAGCACGCTGGTCCCGGGGTCGCGCGAGAGCCGGTCGGCGAGCACACAGCCCGCCGATCCGGCGCCGACGACGACGTAGTCGTACATCCGTCTCTCCTCACTGGTCGTCGCGGTACACCCGCCCGTCCTTCATCACGAAGCACACCCGTTCGGTGACCGAGAGGTCGGCGAGCGGGTCGCCGGGGACGGCGACGACGTCCGCGAGGAGTCCCTCGGCGAGCCGTCCGCGGTCGTCGGCGTCGATGAGCTCGGCCGCCACGGCGGTCGCGGCGCGCAGCGCGTCGAGCGGCCGCATGCCCCGGTCGGCGAGGGCGAGCAGTTCCTTGGCGCCCCGGCCGTGCGGGATCGCCGGGGCGTCGGTGCCGAGGGCGACCTTGACGCCGCGCCGGATCGCCCGGGCGGTGGACTCCCGGGCACGCGGGAAGACCTGGGCGGCCTTGGCCCGCAGTTCCGGGTCGGCGTGGGCGGTGTCCATGCCCTCGGTGAGATAGGTCGTCGCGACCAGGAAGGTGCCGCGTTCGGCCATCAGGTCGAGGGTGGCGTCGCTCGCGAGGAAGCCGTGCTCGATGCAGTCGATGCCGGCCTCGACGGCGGCGCGGATCGCGGTGTCGCCCATGCAGTGCGCGGCGACCTTCACCCCGGCGCGGTGCGCCTCGTCGACGATCGCGCGCAGTTCCTCGTCGGAGTACTGCTGGGCGCCGGCCGGTCCGGTGTGCGACATGACGCCGTTGGAGGCGCACACCTTGATCACCCGGGCGCCGTACTTGAGCTGGTACCGGACCGCCTTGCGGACCTCGGCGACGCCGTTGGCGATGCCCTCCTCGACGGTCAGCGGCAGCACGCCCGGCGCGAACGCCTGGAACATGGTGGGGTCGAGATGGCCGCCGGTCGGTGCGATGGCGTGTCCGGCGGGCACGATGCGCGGTCCGTCGACCCAGCCCAGGTCGATCGCCTTCTTCAGCGCCACGTCCAGGAGCACGCCCCCGGTCTGCACGAACAGACCGAGGTTGCGTACGGTCGTCCAGCCGTGGTGGAGGGTGCGGCGGGCGTTGGCGACCGCGCGCAGGGTCCGTACGGCGGGGTCCTCCTGGACCGGGATGAGGGGGCTGCGGTGGTCGGGGCCGCCGAGGAAGAGGTTGACCTCCATGTCCATCAGGCCCGGCAGCAGGGTGACGTCCCCGAGGTCGCGCACCACCGTGCCCTCGGGGAGCCTGGCGGGCCGGCCGACCTCGGCGATCCGGTCGCCGACCACCAGCAGTTCGCCGGGCTCGACCAGTTCCCCCTTGTCGACGTCGAGGAGACGGGCGGCCCGCAGCAGGACCGGTGGCTCCGGGGGCCGTTTCATCACACGGCCGGTTCGACGACGGCGTCGATGCTCGACGGGCCGCTGTCGGGGACGCGCGGCTGGCCCCAGGCCTCCACCGGGAAGGCGACGGTGATCAGCGAGCAGAACGCCCACAGCAGGTGCTTGTCCTCGTCGCCGATGCCGTCGAGCCGGACCTTCTCCAGATACGCGGTGCCCTTCTCCAGGAGCGGGAACGCCACGTCGTAGAAGGCCTGGAGCTCCTCCATGGTGGAGGCGATCCGCTTGGCGTAGCGGAGCTTCTCGCCGTGGATCGCCCAGTCGGCGAAGGGCTCCAGGCCGGCGAACTCGGCGGGAAAGACGTGGGCCATGTCCGGGATCTCCCTCACTTCGCGTACTCGTCCACGAACCTGCGGGCCGTGGAGTGCAGATGGCGCAGCAGAACCTCCTGGTCGCACAGCGGGAAGCTGTCCAGGGTGCGCGACTCCAGCATGGTCTGGGTGGCTTCGAGGGTGTTGCCGTCCTGGAGGCCGTACTCCTTGAACGACACCACCGCCAGCTCCTGCTGGAGGCGCTGGAAGGCGTTCTCCGGCGGGACGAAGTAGGCGGTGCCCTCGAAGATGTGCGTGTTGTACGAGGTCGGCCAGTAGTGGTAGGTCAGCACCCAGTTGGGCCGCCAGATCAGCAGCATGAAGTTGGGGAAGAAGACGAAGGAGTCCATGCCCCAGACCTTGCTGCGGGTCGGGTTGACCGCCGGCGGGAGCTGCTCGGTGGTGACGCCGATGTCGGGGGCCTCCCAGGCGCCGAACAGACCGCTGCGCAGGGCCCGTTCGACGGGCTTGACCATGGCGTGCTCCTTCGGCGGGGCGATGCCGCCCCAGGAGGAGACCATGCTGTGCGGGCCGTCGATGTCGTAAGAGAGGGCCTCGTAGCCGTACTTCTTGATCTTGGCGGCCTCTTCGGCGACGTACTGGCCGGAGTGCAGGATCGGCGCGTGGTAGAACTCGGCGAACGCGTCGATGAACAGCTTCCAGTTGCTGCCGATCTCGGCGCGGTACTTGTGCACCTGGGTGAGCTTGTGGAACGGGTAGCCCTCGATGCCGTCGCCGAACTTGCCGAGGTAGTCCTTGAGGGACTGGGTGTTGTCGGGGTCGAGGTTGACGAAGATGAACCCCTCCCAGACCTCGGTGTGCACCTGCATCAGCCCGTAGCGGGACTTGTCCAGGTCGAAGAACTCCGACTCCTGCTGGACGAAGCTGAGCTTGCCCTCCAGGTCGTAGCGCCAGGCGTGGTACTTGCAGGTGAAGGCGCGGCAGGTGCCCTTGGTCTCCTCGCGCGGATAGTCGTCCCAGACGAGCTTGTTGCCGCGGTGCCGGCAGACGTTGTGGAAGGCGCGCACCTCACCGTCCGTGCCGCGCACCACGACCACGGAGGCCCGGGCGGCGTCCAGCTCCTTGGTGAAGTAGCTGCCCTTGCGCGGGAGTTGCTCGACGCGGCCGACGTTCAGCCAGGTCCGGCGGAAGATCGCGTCTCGTTCGCGTTCGTAGAACTCCGGCGAGATCGAGTCCGCGTAGGAGACCGGCTCGGTGTCGATCTCGAAGTGCTCGGTCCAACTGCCCTCGGAGGGCTTCGGGAAGTAGGCCATGGAACGGAACCTCCGGTCGGTTGACCCCGTCAAGATAACAGCGATCTCTCTTGAGGAGAATACCGTTTCCGCTTATCGTCGGCAGAGTTCTCGACGACGCCCGGCCCCGGGAGGACGCACGTGACCGCTGCCCCGCGCCACCAGCACTGGATCGACGGCCGGGACGCGCCGCCGGCCGGCGGGACCTGGCTGACGACGCTCGACCCGGCCACCCGCGCGCCCGGCGACCCGATCGCCGCGGGCACGGCCCCCGACGTGGACCGCGCGGTGGCGGCGGCCGAACGGGCCCGGCACGGCTGGGCCGCCCTCTCCCCCGCCGGGCGCTCGTCCGTGCTGCACCGGATCGCCGACGCGATGGAGGAGGACACGCCGACGCTGATGCGGCTGGAGCGGGAGTGCACCGGCAAGGTCCCGGCGCAGCTGCGCCTGGAGGCCGACCTGTCGGTGCAGTACTTCCGCTACTACGCCGGCGTGGTCCGGGCCGCCGGACAGGGGCGGGTGATCGAGCAGGGGGCGGGCGCGCACACGTACACCCGCCACGAGCCGTACGGCGTCGTCGGGGTCATCACCCCCTGGAACCTGCCCCTGAACCAGGCCTGCCGGGCGCTCGCCCCGGCGCTGGCGACGGGCAACGCGGTGGTGGCCAAGCCCTCGGAGTTCACCTCCGCCTCCACCCTGCGCCTGGCCCGGCTCGCGTCCCGCGCCGGGCTGCCGGACGGCGTCCTGAACGTGGTCACCGGCACCGGCCCGCAGGCGGGCGCCGCGCTCGCCGCGCACCCGGGGGTACGGCGGCTCGCCTTCACCGGGTCGGTGGCCACCGGGCGGCTGCTCGCCGCGACCGCCGCCGGGCGGCTGATCCCCCTCACCCTCGAACTGGGCGGCAAGTCACCGCTGCTGGTGTTCGCGGACGCCGATCTCGACGCGGCGGTGGCGGCGGCCGTGTCGGCGCTCGCCGCCAACGCGGGGCAGGTCTGCTCGGCGACCACCCGGCTGCTGGTGGAGGAGTCCGTCCACGACGAGGTGGTACGGCGGGTGGTCACGGCCGTGGAGAGGCTCCGCCCGGGGGTGGACTTCGGTCCGCTGATCACCGAGGCGCAGTACGAGAAGGTGCTCGGCCTGCTCGCCGGCACCCCGGGGGCGGCGACCGGCGGCGGGCCGTACACCGAGGGGCCGGCGGCGCGCGGGCTGTATGTACGGCCCACCGTGTACCCCCGGGTCGATCCGGGCGCCCGGATCGCCCGCGAGGAGGTGTTCGGGCCGGTGCTGGTGACCCTGCCCTTCCGGGACGAGGCGCAGGCGCTGCGGCTCGCGAACGACACCGACTACGGGCTGGTGGCCGCGGTCTGGAGCGGCGACCTGGCCCGCGGGCTGCGGCTGGCCGAGCACATCGACGCAGGACAGGTGGCGGTCAACGGCGGCCCCCTGACCGTGGAGACGCCCTTCGGCGGCTACAAGCAGAGCGGTCACGGGCGGGAGAAGGGGCTGGCCGCCCTGCACGAGTACACCCAGCTCAAGACGATCAGCGCACGGCTCTGACGAGGAGGCAGCGGATGTACGACGGCGACTGGCAGCGGGCCGCACGGGCGGTGCGCGCGGAGGTCATCGGCGACGACGGCGGCCGGGCGGCCCCGCCCGGGGACCCGGTGCCGCGCGAGTACCAGGACTACCTCACCGCGATGGCCTGGGGCGTGTGGGCCCGCGGCGGACCGCTCAGCACCCGTGACCGCAGTCTGCTGGTGCTGGCGATGACGGCGGCGACCGGCCGGATGGACGAGTTCCGGATCCATCTGCGGGCCTCGGTGAACGCGGGGGTGACGGACGACGAGGTGAACGAGCTGCTATACCAGATCACCGCGTACTGCGGCGCCCCGGCGGGGACCGCGGCCCGCTCGGCGATCCGCGAGGTGCGGGCCGCGCGGGAGGGAGCGTGAACGCGCCGGTCGTGGGGTTCGTCGGGCTCGGGAACATGGGCGGCGCGCTCGCCGCCAACCTGGTGCGGGCCGGGTTCGAGGTCGTCGCGTACGACGCCGCGGGACCGGACCGCACCCCGCTCGGGGCCCGCTGGGTGCCGGGCCCCGCGGACGTGGCCCGGGGCGCCGACCTGGCCGTGCTGAGCCTGCCCGACGGGACGGTGTGCGAGGAGGTGATGCGGGACCTCGTGGGCGTCCGCGACCGCCGTGTCACGCATGTCGTGGACACCTCCACGGTCGGGGTGGTGGCGGCGCGCAGACTGGCCTCGATGGGGCTGGCCTATGTGGACGCGCCAGTGTCGGGCGGCGCCGCCGGGGCCCGCAGACGGACCCTGATGGTCATGTACGCGGGCACGGACGAGCACTGCGCACGGGTCGAGCCGGTGCTCGCGGGGCTCAGCGACCGCCGCCGCCGGGTGGGCGACCGGCCGGGCCAGGCGCAGGCGCTGAAGCTCGCCAACAACTTCCTGTCCGCCACCGCGCTGGCCGCGACCAGCGAGGCGGTGGCCTTCGGTACGGCGGCGGGGCTGGATCCGGCGGTGATGGTGGAGGTCCTCGACGCCTCCAGCGGACGCAGTGGGGCCACCGCCGACAAGTTCCCGGACGAGGTGCTGACCGGGCGGTACGCGTCGGGCTTCAGCAACACGCTGATGGCGAAGGACGTACGGCTCTATCTGCGCGAGGCCGCCGGGCTGGGCGGCGCGGCGGCGGTGGCGGTGGCCGGGGTGACGGAGGCGGTGTGGGGGGCGTTCGCGGCGGCGCAGCCGGGGGCGGACTTCACCCGGATCTATCCCTACACCGCGGGCAGCCCCGGGTCGGCCGAGGATGAGGGGGACGCGGCGGAGGCGGGGACCGGCGCCTCCTCGCCGGAGCCCAGCAGCACGGACAGCACCTCGCGCACGACCTCCGGGTAGCGCTCGTCGCCGTCCTGGTCGGCCAGCCACAGCTGGTGGATGCCCTCGACCAGGGCGAACAGCGCGGTCGCGCCGGTACGGGTGTCCAGGCCGCTCGGCAGCCGGTCCCCGTACCGGGCGGCCAGCCGGCCGGCGAGATGGTCCTGGAGGGTGCGGCAGCGGTCGCGGACATAGCCGAGGGCGGGTTCCTGGCCGGTCACCGCCTCGGCCATGACCACGCTGTGCATCCGGGCGAGGGAGGGGTGGTGCTGCTCGAAGGCGACGGCCTCGGCGAAGTCGCCGGCCCAGTCCTCGCCCACCGTGCGGTCGGCCAGGTTCTCCCGGGCGAGCCGGTTGCGCAGCTCCAGCACCTCCAGCAGCAGCCGCTTCTTGCTGGGGAAGTAGTGCAGGACGCCCTGCCGGGTGAGCCCGGCGCGTTCGGCGACGGCGTCGATCGAGGTGTGCTTGAACCCCCGGTCGGCCAACACCTCCAGGGCCGCTTCCAGGATCTCCTCACGTCGTGCGCACACCACGGAGCCGCCCCTTTCCGCCGTTGGACGGGTGCGGGCTCACCCTACCGATTCCGGGATGTCCCTCACAGACCCATCGCGCCCAGGGCGGCGCGGGCCGCATCCCGGGCGGCTCCCGGGGCGTCCGGCCCGGCCACCTCGGTGAGCAGGCGTACGTCCTTGGCGAGCAGCCCGCCCGCGTGGGCGGCGATCCGGTCCAGGGTGCCGCCCGCGTCGACGACCCGTTCCAGCGCGAAGCTCGCGGAGCTGCCGCGCGGGAGGATCCGGCCGAGGCCGTCCCGGTCCAGGCCGAGGCGGTCGCCGAGCGCGAGGGTGTCGGCGGCCAGGCCCAACTGGGCGGTGAACAGCAGGTTGTTGAGAAGTTTGGCGATCTGTCCGGAGCCGGTGGGGCCGAGGTGGACGACCGGGTCGCCGTAGGTTGCGAAGACCGGGCGGCAGATGTCGTACGCCTTCTCCTCGCCGCCCACCATGACCAGCAGGGTGCCCCGCTCGGCGGCCCGGCCGCCGCCGCTGACGGGGGCGTCGAGGACGGTGACCTGCCGGGCGGCGGCCCGCTCGGCGAGCCGGCGGCAGGTGTCGGGGTGGACGGTGGAGTGCACGACGAGAACGCCACCGGGGCGCAGCCCCGTGAGGACCTGCTCGCCGACCCCGCGCACATCGTCGTCGTCGACCACGCACAGGCACACCAGATCGGCGGCGGCGCCGAGCGCGGCGGCCGAGTCGGCGGTCCGCGCGGGGGTGCCCTCGAAGGGGGCGAGGGTGTCGGAACGTCGGGCCCACAAGGTGGTCTCGAAGCCCGCCTCGACGATCCTGCGGGCCATGGGCGCCCCCTGGCTGCCCAGGCCGATGAAGCCGACGCGCATACGATCAGTCCTCTCTCGTGGGACGCAGGAAGACGGCGAGCAGTCCGGCGGTCGCCGCCGTGGCCACGCCCAGCACCGCCCCGGCCCCGGCCCAGCCGGTCACCGTGATGTCCAGGGCGTGGTCGACCGCGTACCGGCCCGGTCCCCAGGCCCCGAGCGCGACGGCGAGGACGCCGAGGACGAGGACGTACTCGTAGCCCTCCTTGAAGACGAAGAAGCCGTTGCGGCGGTGGGCGAGCAGTCCCGCGACCAGCATCACGGACAGCACCGCCGCACAGGCCAGGGGGGTGAGGAAGCCCGCCAGCAGCAGGGTGCCCGCGCCGAGTTCGGTCAGGACGCTCAGCCAGGCCTGGAGGCGGGGGCGGGTGAGGCCGAGGCCGGCGAACCACCCGGCCGTGCCGGTGATGCCGCCGCCGCCCCGCCAGTGGTTCCAGCCGTGGGCGGCCATGACCGCGCCGAGCACGACCCGCACCAGCAGCAGGGCCGCGTCCGGGGCCTCACCCATGACGGCCCTCCACCCCGGGCAGGGCCCGGACCCCGAGCGCGCACTCCTCGACGAACGCGAGGACGTGCAGATGGTAGGCGAGGGCGGTGCGGCCGACGCTGGTGTTGTGGCCCGCGCCCGCCTGTTCGTGCCGGACGACGCGGGGTGCGCCGGGGAAGAGGGAGGCGAGGTCGGCGAGTCCCTCGGGTCCGCTCAGCCAGACCTGTTCGTGCTCGGCGACGGTCAGATGCACCGGCACCGGCACGCGGGCGGCGAGTTCCTCGAACTCCGCCTGCCAGTTCGCGCGGTGGCCCTCGTAGGCGGGCGAGGCCGCGCCGATGCCCCGGCCGCCGTGCACGTCCGGCGGATAGGCGTGCGGCGGATGCCACAGCACGCGGCGCAGGTTGGGCCGGGTACGGGTGGGGTCGCGGCGCCATTCCTCCATCGCGCGGACGGAGTGGGGATGGTGCGTGCGGCCCATCCCGGCCAGCTCCACGCCCAGCAGATCCGCCCCGCGCGGGTCGCTCGCCATGCGCACGGTGAGCTCGCAGCCCGCCGAGTGCGCCCACAGGAAGACACCGACCCCGTTCTCCCGGCCCTCCCGCAGCGCCTCGACGGCCGCGAAGGCGAAGTCCGTGCGCTGTTCGGGGGTGCGCATCCGGTCCTCGTGCCCGGCCGAACTGCCGTAACCGGGACGGTCCAGGGCGATCACGGTGAAGCCGGCGGCGACCGCGGTGCGCAGGAGGGAGAGCCGGGGGTGGCCGGGGTGGTCGAAGTAGGCGGAGGTGGTGGCGCCGCCGTGCAGGGCGACGATCACCGCCTGCGGGCGGGGCGCCTCGGCGACGAGCGCGGAGGCGGGCACACCGCGCACGTCGACGACTTCTCGCCGTACGGCGGTGGTGAGTTCGGGTCCGAGTGAGGTCATCCGTCCGTCCTGAGCAGGAGTACGCCGCCGGGGGTGAGCCCGCCGCTGGAGACCACGGCGGTCCGCGCGCCCGCCACCTGCCGCGCGCCGCCCTCGCCGCGCAGCTGGACCACGGCCTCGTGCAGCAGGCCCATGCCGTGGGTGCGGCCGTGGGAGAGCTGGCCGCCGTGCGGGTTGAGCGGGATCACCCCGTCGCGGGCGATGTTCTTGCCGCCGTCCAGGAAGCCCCGGGCCTCGCCGATGCCGCAGAAGCCGAGCGCCTCCAGCCAGGACAGGCAGTTGAAGGTGAAGCCGTCGTAGAGCAGCGCCACGTCGACGTCGGCGGGGCGCAGGTCGGTGCGGGTCCACAAGTGGGCTGCCTGGCCCAGCACTTGGGGTTCATGGGTGAGGGTGGCCTGGTCCCATTCGGGGCGCTCGACGATCTGGGTGCCGACCGCCTCGATCCGGATCGCGGGCCGGGGCCGGTCGGGGGCGGTCTCGGCGGCGGAGACCACGACGGCGGTGGCCCCGTCGCAGGGGACGTCGCAGTCGTAGAGGCCGAAGGGGGTGGTGATGGTGCGGGCGGACAGGTAGTCGTCCATGGTGAGCGGGTCGCGGTAGATCGCGTCCGGGTGGAGGGCGGCGCCCGCCCGCTGGTTGAGGGCGATCCAGCCGAGGGTCTCGCGGGTGCTGCCGTAGCGGTGCATGTGCCGCTGGGCGTTCATCGCCAGCATGATCGCGGGCGAGACCGCGCCGAAGGGCTTGAACCAGCCCTCCGGACCGACCGGTTGGGGCATCCGGATGCGGCCCTGCCGGATCAGTTCGGCGTACGTCGCCTCCCACACCGTACGGAAGCACAGCACATGCCGGGCGAGTCCGGCCGCGACGGCGAGCATCGCGGCGATGACCGAGCCGCCGGGGCCGAAGGTCTCGCCGGCGCCGTTGTGCCAGACCGGGCGGATGCCGAGGGCGGACTCCAGGGCGGTGACCCCGCCCTCGGCGAAGCCTCCGTAGGCGCCGCCGCCGGGGTAGGTGGAGAGGCCGTCGATGTCGTCGAGGGTGAGTCCGGCGTCGGCGACGGCCTTCTCGCAGGCCTCCACGGTGAGTTCGAGGGGCGGGACCATCAGCCGGCGGCCGAGGCGGGAGGCGCCGGCGCCGGTGATGACGGCCCGTTCCTCGAACCTGCGGGTGCTCACGGGTGGGCGGACGCAGGCGCCTACGCGCTCCGGGGCCGGGTCGTCCGGGGGGAGCGCGACGGGGGGCGGCTGGTCGGGCGCCGGGCGGAACAAGGGCAGCCAGGTCTCCCCCGCCGGTGCGAAGACGGCCTCCATGCGCAGGCCGA
The DNA here is from genome assembly GCF_040630405.1 of Streptomyces sp. NPDC005811. Taxonomy (NCBI): domain Bacteria; kingdom Bacillati; phylum Actinomycetota; class Actinomycetes; order Kitasatosporales; family Streptomycetaceae; genus Streptomyces; species Streptomyces sp. NPDC005811. The sequence continues at coordinate 218,941 of NZ_JBEXXK010000003.1, read as the reverse complement.
TCCGCAGGTCCTCCGGTGCGCAGTCGACGACGTTGGTGGTCAGACGGACCCGGGGGTCCTCCTCGACGGCCACCTGGGCGACGACGAACGGGGTGGGCAGGCCGGGGAACGGGAAGCGGTGGTTGACGGTGAAGCCGATGAGGGTGGCGCGGCCGGACACCTCGCGGACCGTGAGGTCGTGGGAGCGGCAGTGCCGGCACACCGGCTGCGGCGGGTGGACGAGGGCCTCGCAGGCGGTGCAGGCCTGGAAGCGGAGCCGCCCGTCGCGGCCGGAGGTCCAGAAGAACGCGGTCTCCTGGGACACGACCGGCTGCGGACGGGCGCTCTGCTCGTGCTGCGGGCTCAACGGACCTTCGCCTCCGTCCTGCGGACGGTGACCGGCTCCGCCAGCCCCTGTTCGTCGCAGACCCGTTGGAGGGTCTCCAGGGTCTCCGCCAGTCCGGGGCCGAGGCGCGGGCCGGGGGTGAAGGTGGCGGGGAGGTGGCGCATGCCCTGGATGACACCGATGGTCTCGTAGTGGACGGCGCCCTCGGGATCGCACACGAAGTCCGGTGCGCGGTCGAGGACGTGGAGGAGCATCCGCTTGAACACCGTACGGGCCACGTTGGATCCGATGCAGCGGTGGATGCCGAGGCCGAAGGCGGTGTGGCGGTTGCCGGGGCGGGCGAGGTCCACCCGGTCGGGGTCGGGGAAGACGGCCGGGTCGCGGTTGGCCATCGCCCAGGAGAGCCAGAGCCGGTCGCCCTCGCGGAACTCCTTGCCGGCGATCGCGCAGTCCTCCGCGACGGTCCGGCCGTCGCCGGGCGCCGGGGTGAAGTAGCGCAGGAACTCCTCGGTCGCCGAGTCCAGCAGGGTCGCCCGCTCGCGGCTCAGCCGGTCCCGCTCGGCGGGGTGCCGGGAGAGCCATTCCAGGGCGTGCGCGGTGAGCGCGGTGGTGGTGTCGAAGCCCCCGCCGATGAGGAGGGCGAGCGCGCCGACGAGATCGCCGTCGGACGGGGCCTCGCCGTCGATCTCCATCCGGGCGAGGGCGTCGGCGAGCCCGGGGCGCGGGTTCGCCCGCACCTCGTGGAGGGTGGCGCCGATGTCCTTGATCATGGCCATGTGCGCCTCGATCACCCGGGCCATCTCCGGGGAGTGCGGCGGGGTGTAGACGCCGGCGTGGGCGGGCTCGTTGTACAGCTCCCACTTCTTCAGCGGGATGCCCATCATGGCGAGGGTGAAGACGGCGGGGACGATGTTGGCGAGGTCGTCGACGAAGTCGATCCGGCCGGACTCGATCCGCTCGTCGAGGCAGGCGCGGGCCACCTCGTCGATGAACGGGATCCAGCGGGCGATCGCCGCCGGGGAGAGGTAGGGGTTCAGGGCGTTGCGGTAGGCGCGCTGCTCGGGCGGGTCCATCTCCAGGAAGCCGCCCCGGATACCGCGGCCCCGGGCCGGGGCGGGGATGTTGATGCCCTGGTAGCCGCGGCGTTCGCCGTGCACGTCGTGGTCGTTGGAGAGCTTCTCCTGGGCGCGGGCGAAGGCGAGCAGTTCGCGGTTGCCCGCGGCGACCCAGTGCCCGCCGTAGGTGTCGGACCAGGCGAGGGGGCAGCCCTCGTGGAAGGAGCGGGTCTCCTCCTCGAACCGGTCGCGGTACTCGGGGGCGTGCCGGTCGAAGTGGACGCGGGGGTGTTTGCGGGCCTCGTCGTCATCGGTCATCCGGTGTACCTCCTCTCAGAACACGCCGATGGCTCGTTCGGGGCAGGAGCGGACGGCTTCGACGACCGCTCCCTCCTGGTCCTCGGGCACCTCGTCGGCGACCGGTGTGGAGTGCCCGTCGATCTCACTGAGTTCGAAGACCTCCGGGGCGCGCATGAAGCACAGGGTGTGGCCCTGGCAGCGCTCGGGGTCGACACGTACCTTCACGGTGGCTCACCTCCCTCTCAGGTGACGTCGGCCAGGGACTTGCCGACATCGGCGAGCGTGACCGGTTTGCCGTAGTCGGCCTGGTACTTGTACGCGGGGGCGTCGCAGCGGTAGACGCCGTCGGTCGGCTCGAAGTCGGCGAGCTGCCAGCCCTTCGCGGTGGCCTCGACGATCGTGTAGCACTTCGAGGGGACGTCCGACTTGCTGAGGTCGGCGGGCGCCTGGAGGCCGCCGCCGGTCCACGCGGTCTGCTCGACCGCGTTGTCGTAGACGCACTTCCGGGTCAGTTCGGCGCAGTCCTTGGCGGCGGTGGCGAACAGCAGCCACGCGGAGAAGGCGCGCAGTACCGGGTAGGTGACCTGCTTGCCGGGCGCGTACTTCTTGAACAGGTCGATCACCTGCTGGGTGGCCGGGTTGTCGGCGGCGCTCTCCAGCGGTGCGGTGGCGAAGAGTTCGGCGTAGTTGTGCTGCTTCGCCAGGGCCGTGCCCGCGAGCTGGAGGAAGGCGGGGCCGTAGGCGTTGCTGTTGGCGTCGATCCAGTCGGGGGTGTAGCCGATGTTGGTGAGCGCCTGCTCCAGCTTGGCGAGGCTCGCGAAGTCCCCGAGGAACACCAGGCCCTTGACGCCCTTGTTCTTGAGGGACTGGGCGTACGGCGTCCAGTCGGAGACGCCGGCCGCCGGGTAGAGGTCGTTGTAGGACACCTTCCCGCCGAGGCCCGCGACGGCCTCCTTGAACTGGCCGGACATCACCTTGGTGACGGGGGCGTCGCCGGAGATGATGCCGACCTTCTGCGCGGAGTCGGGGTACTTGTCCTTCAGCAGCCAGGTGTAGTAGCCGGCGTACTGGAAGTAGCCCGGGGCGGCGCCGCCGGAGAGGACCTGGAGGTCGGAGCCGATGGCGCCGATCTGGCTGGACTGGGCGGGGAACGCGGGCAGCAGGCACTTCAGACGGTCCTGCACGCCGAGGGCGTCCAGGGCGGAGCCGCCGCCGACCAGGGCGAAATCGGACGTGCAGGCGTCCAGGACGGCTTGGCGGACCTGCATGAGCTTGCTGTCGCGGGTGACGGCGACGATCTTGCGGCCGCCGATGCCGCCCGCGTCGTTGCACCAGGAGGTGAACACCTTCGCGGCGTCCGGGAATTCGGAGTTCTTGGTGTAGCCGACGTCGGACATGACGCCGACCTGGACGCTCTTGTCGGTGACGCCCTGGACGGACGAGGACGTCGGGGTGCCGGGACCGCAGACGTCCTTCAGCGTGCCGAAGTCGGCCGAGGCCGTGGACGCCCCGGCCGCGGGCGTCGCCGTCTGCCCGGAGCCGGAGTTCGTGTCGTCGTCGGATCTGGTGGAGCAGCCGGCCAGCAGCACCGCGAGCACGGTGACCGAGCCGATGAGCAGCCTGCGCAAGGTGCCTCCTCGGGGAGCCCGGACGCCGTCGTCCGGGCGAGGAACAGCGGGATTCAGGTGACCGCGCCGCTCGCCTTGAGCGCGAGGATGCGGTCCCAGTCGTAGCCGAGCTCGGAGAGGATCTCCTCCGTCTGCGCGGCGAACTCGGGCGCGGGGCCGAGGTGGGTGTCCTCGACGTCGAACTGGACGGGGCTGGCGACGAGTTCGAGCTCGCCGGCCTGTCCGATGTAGCCGTTGGCGCGCACCTGCGCGTCGGCGGCGGCCTGGAGGGTGTCCTGGACCGGCGCCCAGGGGCCGTCCAGGGCGGCGAGGTCCTGGGACCACGCGGCGAGGGTGCGGGTGGCGATCACCTCGCGGAGGATCTTCACCGCGTCGTCGGTGTGCGCGGCGATGGACTCGGCGGTGGCGAACCGGGGATCGTCCGCGAGGTCGGGGCGGCCGAGGCAGTGGCAGACGTTCGCCCAGAACTTCGCGGGCTGGAGCATCACGAAGGAGATCCAGCGGTCGTCGGCCGTGCGGTAGAGGCCGGAGAGGGGGTTGGTCGGTGAGCCGTGGGCGCTCGGGGTGACGCCCTCCCAGGCCCGGTCGAGGTGGAGGGAGAGCCCGATGGAGTGGCCGAGCGCCCACAGTCCGCTGCCGAGCAGGGACACGTCGACGACGGCCGCTTCTCCGGTGCGCTCGCGGCACAGCAGGGCGGCCGCGATGCCGCCGGCCAGGTTGGTGCCGGAGACGGTGTCGCCGTAGGCCGGTCCGGGCGGGCTGATCAGGCCCTCGGTGCCGGGCGGGGTGAGGGTGCGGGCGGTGCCGGCGCGGGACCAGAAGGCGGTCATGTCGTAGCCGCCCTTGCCGGACTCCGGTCCGCGCGGGCCGAGGGCGCTGCCCCGGGCGTAGACGATCCGCGGGTTGACCGCGCGGATGTCGTCGACGTCGATGCCGAGGCGGGCGCGGGAGGCGGGCATGAAGCTGGTGAGGAACACGTCGGCGCCCCGAGCCAGTTCGTACAGCACCTCGCGGCCGTCCTCGGTCGCCATGTCGAGGCCGAGGGAGCGCTTGCCCCGGTTGGCGTGGGCGACGTTCGGGTTGGGGTCGCCCTCCACCTTGAAGGTGCCGGTCTGCCGCAGTCCGCGCTGCGGGTCGCCGGTGACGGCGTGCTCGACCTTGACGACGTCGGCGCCCCAGTCGGCGAGCACGGCCCCGGCGGAGGGCACGAAGCCGTACATCGCGACCTCCAGCACGCGGATCCCCTCGAGGGGCCTCACGCCGGGTCCTGCGGTACGACGACCTTGGCGAACGACTTCTCCTCCAGGAACTCCTCGAAGCCCGCCCGTCCGCTCTCCCGGCCGATCCCGGACTGCTTGTAGCCGCCGAACGGCACGTCGGGGGCGAAGTAGTTGCCGCCGTTGATCGAGAAGGTGCCGGTGCGGATACGGCGGGCGACGCGCAGCGCGCGTTCCTCGTCGGCGCTGTGGACGGCGCCGGACAGGCCGTACTGGGAGTGGTTGGCGATCCGGACGGCGTCCTCCTCGTCGTCGAACGGGATCACCGCGAGGACCGGTCCGAAGACCTCCTCCTGGGCGATCTCGCTGTCCGGGTCGACGTTCGCGAGGAGGGTGGGTTCGTAGAACCAGCCGGGGTCGATGCCGTGGCCGCCGCGTACGAGGGTCGCGCCGGCCTCGACCGCCCGCCGCACCATGCCGTCGACCTTGTCGCGCTGCTGTTCGCTGATGAGCGGGCCCATGGTGGTCCTCGGGTCGGTGGGGTCGCCGACCTTGACGCGGTCGAGGCCGGCGGCGACGAGCCGGACGATCTCGTCGTGGTGGGCGCGCGGGACGAGGAGCCGGGAGGTGAGCGCGCAGCCCTGGCCGGAGTGGGAGCAGATGGTGAACGCGGCGAACATGGCCGCCCTGGCGAAGTCCGCGTCCTCGAAGACGATCATCGCGGACTTGCCGCCGAGTTCGAGGAAGACCCGCTTCACGGTGTCCGCGGCGGCGGCCATGATCCGGCGGCCGACGGGGGTGGACCCGGTGAAGGTGACGGCGTCCACGTCCGGGTGGGTGGTGAGGAGTTCACCGACCTCGGCGCGCGAGGAGCTCAGCACGTTGACCACACCCGGGGGTATGTCGGTGTGCTCGGCGACGAGTTCGCCGAGGGCGAGGGTGATGAGCGGGTTCTGCGGGGCGCCCTTGAGGACGACCGTGCAGCCGGCCGCGAGCGCGGGGGCGAGCTTGGCGAGGGCGAGCTGGTTGGGGTAGTTGTACGGCAGGATCGCGGCGACGACCCCGGCGGCCTCCTTCTCCACCCAGCGGTGGTGGCGCTGGCCGCGCGAGTCGATCTCACCGAGGTCCTCGGTGAACTCGTACGACTCCAACAGGTCGGCGTAGTACGTCACCAGGCCGATCGGCTCGTCGAGCTGGGGGCCGTGGGTGAGCTGGCGCGGGGCGCCCACCTCGGCGATGGTCAACTCGCGGAGCTGCTCGCGGTGTTCGTCGAGGGCGCGTTCCAGCTGGCGCAGACAGCGCAGCCGCAGCTCCCGGTCGGTGGACCAGCCGGTGGTGTCGAAGGCGCGGCGGGCGGCGGCGACGGCGCTCTCGGCGTCCGCGGTCGTGGCGTCGGGGGCATGGCCGAGCAGTGCTCCGGTGGCGGGGTTGTGGGAGGCGAAGGTGGTCTCCGCCCCGACCAGCTTGCCGTCGATCAGCTGCGACTTGACGACGAGGGAGCTCACAGCCGCACCACCTGTCCGCCGTCCACCGCGACGATCTGTCCGGTGAGCCAGCTCGCGTCGTCGGAGAGCAGGAAGAGCACCGCGCCCGCCTGGTCGGCGGGGGTGCCCAGACGCTTGAGGGCGAGGTTCTGCACCATCGCGCCCCGGTACTCCTCGGGGACGATGCTGCGGGTGGCCTCGGTGTCCGTCGGTCCGGGGGCGATCGCGTTGACGCGGATGCCGCGCCCGCCGAGCTCGGCGGCGAGGGAGACGGTGAGGTGGTTGATGCCGGCCTTGGCCAGCCCGTAGAACCCGGTGGGCTGGTAGGCGGCGGTGGACGACTGGTTGACGATCGCCGCGCCCTCCTTCAGATGCGGCAGCACGGCGCGGGTGACGTGCAGCGCGCCCAGCAGGTTCACCTTGAGGAAGCGGTCGAGGTAGTCGTAGTCGACCGTGACGATGCCCTCGCGGCGCATGCCGTGGAAGATCGCGGCGTTGTTGACCAGGTGGTCGATGCGCCCGAGTTCGGCGACGACGGTGTCGGCGAGGGCCTGCGCCGAGGCCGGGTCGGCGACGTCGACCTTCACGAAGAGGGCGTCCCCGATCTCCTTGGCGACCCGCTGCCCCTGCTCCTCGTTCAGTTCGGCGACGACGACCTTGGCGCCCTCGGCGGCCAGCGCCTTGGCGTACCCCTCGCCGATGCCCTGGCCGGCCCCGGTGACGATCGCCACCTTGTCCTTGAACCGCATCCCGCCTCCTTCTTCGGTAGGCCCCCGATGGTCGGACCCCGGATGTCCGGAAACTACATTCTCCATTTGCGCGAATCAAGGATCCGGACAAGAGAATCTAATGCTCTCCACTTCCCGTCAGGACCATGATGAGAATATGGTTCTCGCGAATGGAAGGGGTGTTTCCATGATCGATTCGAAGGCCTTGAGCCCGTCGCTCGGGGTGGAGTTCACGGGTGTGTCCGATCCCCTCGACGACGCCTTCGTCGCACGTGCCGCCGAGGCCCTGAAATGGCGGGGAGTCCTGCTGGTCCGCGGGCTGCACCTGGACGACGAGCAGCAGCTGGCGTTCAGCCGGAGGCTCGGCGAGGTGGTCTCGCTCCGGGGCCGGGAGATCTTCCCGATCTCGCTCGACCCGGCGGTCAGCCGTACCGCCAAGTACCTGAAGGGCGCCTTCTACTGGCATCTCGACGGCACCACCGACGACGTGCCCGTCAAGGCGACCACCCTGACGGCTCGTCATGTGGCCACCGTGGGCGGCGGAACCCAGTTCGCCAGCACCTACGCCGCCTTCGAGAACCTGCCGGAGAAGGACCGCGAGCGGTACGAGAGCCTGCGCGTGGTGCACAGCTTCGAGGCCTCGCAGCGGCTGGTGAACCCGGACCCGACCGAGGAGGAGGTGGCGGGCTGGCGCACCCAGCCGACGCACGAGATGTCCCTCGTCTGGCGGCGCCGCGACGGCCGCCGCTCACTGGTCACGGGCACCACCGCCGACCATGTGGTGGGCATGGACCCCGAGGACGGCCGCGCCCTGCTGGACGAACTGCTCGACTTCAGCACCCAGGACCGGTTCTGCTACACCCACGACTGGACGGTCGGCGACCTCGTCGTCTGGGACAACACCGGCGTCCTGCACCGCGCGCTGCCCTACGACGAGAACTCCGAGCGGCTGCTGCACCGGACGACGGTCGTCGGCGAGGAGGCGTTCGGGTGAGCGCCGCCGACGTCCCCGGGTCCCCCGCCGGGCCGGTCAGGACCGCGGTGGTCACCGGCGGCGCCTCCGGGATCGGCCGGGCCATCGCCCGGCGGCTGACCGCCGACGGCCTGAAGGTCGCCGTCCTCGACCTCGTCCCGGCCGAGGAGGGGCACGGCTTCACGGTCGACGTCACCGACCGGGAGCAGGTCGACAAGACCATGGACGCCGTCCGTGAACGCCTCGGCCCGGTCTCGGTGCTGGTGAACGCGGCCGGGAAGGACGGCTTCACCCGCTTCGGCGATCTGTCCTTCGCCGACTGGCAGCGGGTCGTCGACATCAACCTCAACGGTGTCTTCCACTGTGTGCAGTCCGCGCTGCCGGACATGTGGGAGGGCCGCTGGGGCCGGATCGTCAACATCTCCTCCAGCAGCACCCACTCCGGCCAGCCCTTCATGGCGCACTACGTCGCCGCCAAGTCCGCGGTGAACGGTCTGACCAAGTCCCTGGCCCTGGAACTCGGCCCGCGCGGCATCACCGTCAACGCGGTCCCGCCCGGCTTCGTGGACACCCCGATGCTGCGCACCGCCGAGCGCAAACAGCAGCTCGGCGGCTCCGTCGAGGACCACATCGCCCGTACTCCGGTACGGCGGGTCGGGCGCCCCGAGGACATCGCGGCGGCCTGCTCCTTCCTGGTGAGCGAGGAGGCCGGCTACATCACCGGCCAGATCCTCGGGGTGAACGGGGGCCGCAACACATGACGAGGCTGCCACCGGTTCCGTACGAGGACTGGGACGCCGAGGCACTGAAGCCGCTGACCGGCGGACGGAAGGTGCCGCCGTCGAACGCCCTGGGCCTGCTGGTCCGCCATCCACGGCTCGCGAAGGCGTTCCTCACCTTCAACACCCATCTGCTGCTGCGCAACTCGCTGCCGCCGAGGACGCGCGAGCTGGCGATCCTGCGGGTGGCGTGGCGGCGCAGGTGTGCGTACGAGTGGGCGCAGCACGTCCTGATGGGACGTCAAGCAGGGCTAACTGCAGAGGAGTTCGCCGAGGTCCGGTCGGGCGCGCCGACCCTGGTCAACCGTGCCGTCGACGAACTGGACGCCACCTCCGCGCTCTCCGATCCCACCTACGAGGAACTGGCCGAGGAACTCGACGAGCACCAGCTCATGGACTTCGTCTTCACGGTCGGCGCGTACGGGGCGCTGGCGATGGCCTTCAACACCTTCGGGCTGGAGCTCGACGAGGGCCTGCCCGACGGTGGCTTCGACGAGACCTGAGGACGGGGCGGTGGGCGGGGCCCGCCGCCCCTTGTCAGTGCCCTGGGTTACCGTCCGGGCCCTCAGCCCTTCCGCGCCGCGCCAAGGGCCCCGGAAAGGACGTGACGGCATGTCGATGTGGCTCGACCTGGTGAGGATCGACCCCGAGCTGCTGGCGGCGGTCCAGGAGCGTCCGGAGCTGATCGACGCCCTGTTCTCCGCCGCGGACGACGAGGAGGAGACCGACGCGGACTCCTTCGGCCTCGACTACCGTCTGCTGGCGGACATCGCCGAGGGCCGGGCCCTGGCCGAGCAGGGCACCGGCGACTGGCAGTCGGCGTACCCCTGGCTCGCGCGGGCCACCGGTCACGACTGCGCCACCGTCGAGGAGTACGACTTCGGCTACGGACCGGCGCACTTCCTCACCCCCGACGAGGTCGGCGAGGTCGCCCGGGGCCTGCGCGCCGAGCACTGGGACCTCGACGGCCTCGTCCCCTTCTTCACCAAGGCGGCGGCCGAGGGCAAGGCGGTACTGGGCGGGGTGGGTTAGACCGCCGCCCAGCAGCTCATGAACCCCCTCTGACGTGCTGCTTCATCTCCTCCAGCCGGGTCAGGATCGGGAAGCCGTCCACGCTGAGGGCGTTGCCGTGGCCGGTCTGGTGGATGTCGAAGACGGACTGGAGGGCGGCGTAGAAGCCCTGGACGTCGAGGGTCTGGTTGACGGCGCGCTTGGCCTGGCGCAGCCCGAAGGGGGGCATACGGGCGATGCGGACGGCCAGTTCCCGGGCGGACGTGTCGAGCTCCTCCAGCGGCACCACCTTGTTGACCATGCCCACCTGCTCCGCCTCGCGGGCGGTCAGCGGCCGGCCGGTGAAGAGGATCTCCTTGGCCTTGCGCGGGCCCAGCTCCCAGGTGTGGCCGTGGTACTCGACACCGCCGATGCCCATGTGCACCACCGGGTCGGAGAACTCGGCGTTCTCGGCGGCGACGATCAGATCGCAGGGCCAGCACAGCATCAGCCCGGCGGCGATGCACTTGCCCTGCACCGCCGCGATGGTGGGCTTCGGCAGGTTGCGCCACTTCAGGGAGTACTCCAGATAGCGGCGCGTCTCCGCGTCGTAGATCCACTCCAGCGTGATCTCGCCGGGGCCCGGCCAGCGGTCCTTCAGATCGTGCCCGGCGGAGAAGTGCCGCCCGTTGGCGCGCAGGACGACGACCCGTACGTCCTCGTCGCGGGCGGCGCGGGTGAAGGCGGCGTCGAGGTCGTCGAGGAGCACCATGGTCTGGGCGTTGGCGACCTCGGGGCGGTTCAGGGCGATGGTCGCGACGCCGTCCTCGGCGTCGTACAGGATCTGGTCCATGCCGCTCCTTGGGGTGGTCAGCGGGGCAGGCCGAGGAGGCGCTCGGCGATGATGTTGCGCTGGATCTCGCTGGTGCCGCCCGCGATGGTGCCGGCGAAGCTGCGCGCGTAGCGCTCGAACCAGCTGGAGACGAAGTCCTCGTTGTTCATGTGGTGGTGCGGGCCGGTGCGCACCGGGTGCGGCAGCGCGTCCGCGCCCGCCGCCTCCACGGCGTGCAGCGAGGCGTTCTGGACGGCCTCGGAGCCCAGCAGCTTCAGCACCGAGATCTCGGCGGGGTCGCGGTCCGGGCCGAGCTGCCGGTGGCCGAGGAGGCGCAGGGCCTGGAGGTCCATCTGGAGCGTGGCGTACCACTCCTGGTCGCCGCCGGTGCCGGCGGCGTCGCGCACCAGGTCCGCGAGGCGTTCGGCGTACGACAGCCAGAGCAGGGTGCGTTCATGGCCGAGGGAGCCGTTCGCCACCCGCCAGCCCTCGTTCAGGGGGCCGACGAGGTTCTCCCGGGGGACGCGGACTCCGGTGAGGAACACCTCGTTGAAGTCGAGGTCGTCCTCGGCCGCGATCGAGCCGAACGGGCGGCGGACGACGCCCTCGGTGGCGGTCGGGATCAGCAGGGCGCTGATGCCCCGGTGCCGGGGCGCGTCGGGGTCGGTGCGCACGAAGGTCAGCAGGACGTCGGCGTCATGGGCGCCTGAGGTCCAGATCTTCTGCCCGTCGACGACGAAGACATCGTCCCGCAGGACCGCCCGGGTGCGCAGGGAGGCGAGGTCGGAGCCCGCCTCCGGTTCGCTCATGCCGAGCGCGGCGGTGACCTCGGCGCGCAGGATCGGCACCGCCCAGCGGGCCTTCTGCTCCTCGGTGCCGAAGGTGAGCAGGGAGGCGGCGATGATGCCCAGGCCCTGCGGGTTGAAGCTGTGGTAGATGCGCCGGTCGGCCAACTCCTCGAGATGCGCGAGCTGTTGGGGCAGGGTGGCGTGTCGGCCGCCGTACTCCGGGGGCTGGCCGGGGAGCAGCCAGCCGTGGTCGAACAGGGTGCGCTGCCAGCGGCGGGCCCAGTCGGGGACATGGGCGCTGGAACGGGGGCGTTCCCGGGCCTCGGCCTCGGTGGGCAGGTGCGCGTCGAGGAACGCGGCGAACTCGGCCCGGAACGCGGTGACCTGGGGGTCGTCGGCCAGTCTCATCATGGGAGCAGCGCCTTCCGGTGGGCGGACGCGGTACCGAGGAGGAGATCGCAGGCCTGGGCCCGCTTCAGCGCGTACTGGAGCTCGTTCTCCCAGGTGAAGCCCATCGCGCCGAAGAGCTGGAGGCCGTGCCGGAAGACCAGCCGCTGGCACTCCCCGGCCGCCGCCTTGGCCATGTGCGCGGCCCGGGTGCGGCGCGGGTCGTCCTCGGCGATCGTCAGGGCGGCGAAGTGGGTGAGGGCACGGGCGCGTTCGATCGCCACGTGCAGGTCGGCGGCCTTGTGCTTGACGGCCTGGAAGGAGCCGAGCGGCCGCCCGAACTGCACCCGCTGCTTCACATGGGCCAGTACGAGGTCGAGGACCCGGCGGCAGGCGCCGACCGCGGTGGCGGCGAGTCCGGTGAGCGCCAGGTCCGGTACGCCGGGGGCGAGTGCGCCGGGCGCCCGGACCCGGGCCACGTGCAGCCGCGGGTCGAGGACCGGGATCCGCTCGGCGGCCAGTCCGGCACCGGGCACGACGGTGACGCCGTCCGGGGTGAGCAGGGCGACCTCGTCGGCGCGGTCGGCGTCGAGGACGTACCGTCCGAGGCCGTCGAAGACCGCGGTCCCGCTGCCCTCGGGGAGCCGGCCGGCCAGCGGGACGAACCAGGTGGCGGTGGCCAGGAACGGGGTGGGGTCGGCGGCGTACCCCAACTCCTCCAGGACGAGCGCCAGTTCCAGCGGGGGCGCCTCCAGCCAGCCCAGCCGCAGATAGGTCTCCCACTGCTCCCGCTCGGGCCGGCCGCGCACCTTGGCGACCGTCTCGCGCGCCGTGCGGCGCAGCAGCCGCTGCTCGTCGTCGAGTTCGAACTCCACTCCCGGCCTCCCTCCCCGGGCCTCGACACGGGCCCGACACGGACACCGCGCGAGAATAACATTCTCACTATCGGGAAGTAAGAGTCTTGTTTCTGAGACAGCGCAATTCGGTAGGGGGAGCGCCCTCTCTTTTCACATGAGTGGAGTACCGTTCTGCCATGAGTGCCGTCCCCGCAGATCCGGTCGAGACACCCGAGCCAGCCTGGCGGCAGCGTGCCGTCGAGCGCTCCACGCGCGCCGCGAAGCTGCGCGCGGAGCAACGCGTCCAGCGCTTCCTGGACGCCGCGCAGGAGCTGATCGCCGACAAGGGCACCACCGACTTCACCGTGCAGGAGGTCGTGGAGCGTTCCCGCCAGTCGCTGCGCAGCTTCTACCAGCACTTCGACGGCAAGCACGAGCTGCTGCTCGCGCTCTTCGAGGACGCCCTGGCCCGGTCGGCCACGCAGATCCGCGAGGCCGCGGCGGCCGGGCGCGACCCGCTGGACCGGCTGAGGATCGCGGTCGACCTGCTGTACCACTCCTCCGAGCCGCGGGCGGGCGCCCAGTCCCCGCTGTTCACCGACTTCGCCATCCAGCTCCTGGTCAGCCACCCCGACCAGGTGGCCAGCGCCCATCTGCCGCTGCTCGGCTTCTTCACCGAGCTGGTGGAGGAGGCCGTGGCGGCGGGCCAGGCCGTCTCCCCCAAGCCGCGCCGCACCGCCTCCCTCATCATGCAGACCGCGATGTTCACCGCCCGCGCCCCCGCGGCCCCGGTGGGCGCGCATCCGTCGCCGATCTCCGCCGAGGAGGTGTGGGCGTTCTGCCTGGGCGGGATCACGGGCGCCCCCGCGGCGAAGGAGCCCGAGGACGAGGCCGGGGCGACCGCCCCCGAGCCCGCCGCGAAGGCTCCCGCCAAGAAGGTGGCCGCCGCCCGCCGGACGACGAGCCGGGCCGCGGCTCCCAAGTCCCCGGCCGGGGCGTCCCGCAGCAAGGCCTGACCCCACACGCACCCGAGGAGGCCGCCCCACGCACATCACGGGCCGGCCTCTTCACCCTTGCCCCACGGGCCGGCCTCTTCACCCTTGCCCCACGGGACGGCCCCTCAGCCGCGTCACGGGACGCCCGCTCCACCATGGCAAGGGACGACCGCTCGGCCATGCTCACGGGACGGCCCCTCGACCAAGTTCACGGGCCGCCCCCCAGCCGCGTCACCGGACGGCCGCCCGACAGCGGCACAAGACGGCACCTCAGCCCGCGTCACGGGACGGCCCTCAGCCGCGCGGGACGACCGCTCCGCCATGCCACGGGACGGCCCCTCGACCAAGTTCACGGGCCGCCCCCAACCGCGTCACCGGACGGCCGCCCGACAGCGGCACGAGACGGCCCCCCAGCCGAACGGGATGACCGCTCCGCCATGCCACGGGACGGCCCCTCGACCAAGTTCACGGGCCGCCCCCAACCGCGCCACCGGACGCCCCTCGGCGACGGCACAAGACGGCCCCTCAGCCGCGCGGGACGACCACTCCGCCGTGCCACAGGAGGCCCTTCGGCCATGCTCGCGTGGCGGCGGCCCCTCACTCGCGTCACGTGACGGCCCAGCCGCGTCGCGGAACGACCGCTCCGCCCATGTTCACAGGGCCCCCAGCCGCGTCGCGGAACGGCCGCTCGGCCCATGTTCACAGGGCCGCCCCCCAGCCGCGTCGCGGAACGGCCGCTCCGCCCATGTTCACAGGGCCGCCCCCCCCAGCCGCGTCACGGGGCCGCCCCTCGGCGGTCGCGTCAGTGGGCGGCCCCGACCGCGCCCCGGGGCCGCCCCGACCTGTCACGGGGCCGGCCTCGCCGTGTCTCATGCCCCCAGTGCGTCCAGTACCCGCGGCGACGCCTGTATCGCGGTCCGCTGCATCAGGTCCAGGACGCCCCGTAGGCCCGCCAGCTCCGAGCCGCCGCCGGCCCGGCCGGGGCCGCCGTGCCGCAGTGCGGGCAGCGGTGAGCCGTGGCCGGTGGTCCCGGCCATGGTGACGGAGTCGAGCAGGTGCAGCCGGCCGTGCCAGGCGGCCGTCTCCGCGACGAGGGCGGCGGTCCACGGGACGTCGTCGCTCACCAGGGACGCGGCGAGGCTGCCGCGTCCGCGCGCCAGCAGGTCCGCCGCGTGCGCGGTGTCCCGGTACGCCAGCACGGTCGCCGCCGGCCCGAACGGCTCGACCTCGTGCGGGGCGGCGGCCTCCGGGTCGGCGGAGAGCAGCAGCGTGTCCAGGAAGGCGCCCCGCTCGGGGTCGGCGCCGACGGCCCGCACCTTGTCCGGGTCGCCGTGCACGAACCGGCCCGACGCGGCGATCCGGCGCACGGCCCGCCGTACGTCCTCCCGCTGGGCGAGGCTGACGACCGCGCCCATCCGGACGCCCTCGGCGGCGGGGTCGCCCACGGTCACCCCCGCCAGCTCGGCGGCGATCGCGTCGAGGGCGGCGGCCTCCCGCTCACGGGGGACGAGGACCCGGCGGATCGCGGTGCACTTCTGGCCCGCCTTGACCGTCATCTCGGTCACCACCTCGCGCACGAACGCGTCGAACAGCGGTGTGCCGGGGGCGACGTCGGGGGCGAGGACGATCGCGTTGACGGAGTCGGCCTCGGCGTTGAAGCGGACCGACCGGGACACCAGGGCCGGGTGGACGCGCAGGGTCCCGGCGGTGGCGGCGGAGCCGGTGAAGGACAGGACGTCCTGCTCACCGAGGAGGTCGAGGGCAGGCCGGACCGAGCCGACGACCAACTGGAGCGCGCCGGGCGGCAGGACGCCGGCCTCCGTCACGATCCGAACCAGGTGCTCCGTGAGGTACGCGGTCGGGGTGGCCGGCTTCACCACGCTCGGCAGGCCCGCCAGGACGGCCTGGGCGAGCTTCTCCAGCGGGGCCCAGACGGGGAAGTTGAAGGCGTTGACCTGGAGCATCAGCCCCGGCGAGGGGGTGACGAGGTGCACGCCGAGGAAGTCCCCGGCGCGGGCGAGGCGTTCGGCGGGGCCCTCGACCAGATGGGGTGCGTCCGGGAGTCCGGCGCGGGCCCGGGCGGCGTAGTCGCGCAGGACGCGGACACCGCCGTCGACGTCGTACCGCGCGTCGTTCAGGGTGGCACCGGCGCGGGCGGAGAGGGCGTACAGCTCGGTGCGACGGGCGCGCACGGCGTCTGCGACGGCCTCCAGCAGCCCGGCCCGTTGAGGGAAGGTCAGGGCCCGCAGCGCGGGGCCGCCGACGCGGCGGGCGTGGCCGAACGCCCCGTCGAGGTCGAGGCCGGCGGAGGAGACACGGCACACCAGGTCCCCGGTGACCGCGTCGTGCACGTCGGTCGCGGACCCGTCCGCGGCGGTGGGGGTGACCCAGGTGTCCTGCAGATGGCTCTGGAGCATGGGATACGGCCCGCTTTCTTCGAGGGGGTGGGGTCGGCTCACGGGACGGGGTGGTGGCCCCAGACGTCGGCGGTGTAGACCCGGCTGACCCAGGTGCTCTCGTCGACCTGCACCCCGCCCGCCCCGATCTCGATGCCGAAGCCGGCCGGGGAGGTCATGTAGAAGGAGAACATCCCGTCGTTGGCGTGCTTGCCGAGCGTGGCCATGAGCGGGACGTCGTGCGCACGGGTGCGGTCGAGGGCGCGGCCGACCTCTTCCGTACCGGTGACCTCGCACAGGATGTGGTGGGTGCCCTCGTTCTTGTACGACCGGATGAAGGCGATGCTGTGGTGCCTCGGGTTGCAGCCGAGGAAGTAGAAGGTGCCCCAGGGGTAGTCGGCGGTGTCGCTGAGCCGGAAGCCCAGGACGTCGCAGTAGAAGTCGACGGCCTCCTGCACGCGCGGCGTCTTCATCACCACGTGCCCGAGCCCCTGGTCGCCGGTCACGAAGTCGACGCCGAGCGGTGAGACGAACCGGGTGGGGGCGAGGCGGCGGCCGCAGAACAGTTCGGTGCGGATGCCGAGGGGGCCGGTGAAGTGCACCATGCGGGCCACCTGGCGGTCCTGGCACTCCTCGTCCGTGCCCACGGCGACGTCGACACCGGCCTCCTTCAGACGGACGGTCATCGCGTCGATGGCCGTGGCGTCGCGGACCTCCCAGCCGATGACCGTCACACCCCCCTTCGGGGCCTCGGTCAGCCACATCCGGAACGGGTGCTGGTCCATGCGCAGGCGGTACGGCACGGAGTCCCCGGGCTCGACCGCGAGGCCTATCACGTTGCGGGCGTACTCCGCCCATGCTGTCGGGTCGGGGGCGCCGATTCCGACGTACCCCAGGCTCTGGATCGTCATGACGAAGACGATATTTGTCAGACCCTTGACGGTCAAGGGTCATACGAATACGTTGACGTCATCGAGCCGAGGAGGTCCGACGATGCCGGGAGAAGTGCCCGAGAAGGCCCGCCTGCAGCCCGTCGACGAGAGCGAGCTGCACGAGAAGACGCTGGCGTCGCTGGCGCCGTACCGCGATCAGGACGGCCGGATCTACACGATCTGGGCCACCCTCGCGCACCACGAGGACGCCCTGCGCCGCTTCCTCGTCTTCGGCAACCACGTGCTGGGCAAGAACACCCTGCCGCTGCCCTCCCGGGAGCTGATGATCCTCAGGATCGCCGCCCGGGCGCAGGCCGCCTACGAGTGGGACCAGCACGTCCGGATCGCCCGCCGCGCCGGTCTCGCCGACGCGACGATCCTGGCCGCCGCGCACGGCGACGGGGACGGTCTGACCGAGCTCGACCGGGTGCTGCTCACCGCCACCGACTCGCTCCTGGACCACCGGGGCGTGGACGACGAGCTGTGGGACCGGCTGGCGGGGCACCTGAGCACGGAGCAGATCATCGACGTCCTCTACACGGTCGGCCAGTACCTGACCATCGCCACCGTCATCAACACCCTCGGTGTGCGGGTGGAGGGCGAGCTCGCCCTGCCCCTGCCCCGGACCCGCGACCAGAAGGAAGAAGCCGCATGAAGCTCGCCCACCTCGCCGGCCGCCCCGTCCTCGTCCGCGACGGCCTCGCCCTCGACATCGCGGACGCGAGCAAGGGAGCGATCGAGCCGCGCCTGGAGGTGCTGAGCGACCTCGCTCTCCACGACGAGCTGCGGGCCCTCGCGGAGAGCGCCGGGGACGGCGACTGGAAGCCGTTCGACGAGCACGACCTGGGCCGCGTCGCCAAGCCGTACAAGGCGATCGGGGTCGCTCTGAACTACCGGGCGCACGCCGAGGAGTCGAACCTGCCGGTCCCGGACGAGCCGTCGGTCTTCGCGAAGTTCGCCTCGTCGGTCGTCGGCCCGTACGACGCGATCGTGGTCGAGCCGCAGTACGACAAGGTCGACTACGAGGCCGAGCTGGTCGTCGTCATGGGCCGCACCGGCAAGAACATCCCCGAGGCCGAGGCGTGGTCGTACGTCGCCGGCGTCACCGCCGGTCAGGACGTCTCCGACCGCAAGGAGCAGTGGCGCAAGCCGATCAACCAGTTCACGCTGCCGAAGTCGTACGACACCTTCAGCCCGATCGGGCCGTACCTGGTGACGCTCGACGAGTTCGCCGACCCCGACGACATCGAGGTCGCGGGCTGGGTCGACGATCTGGAGGTGCAGCGGGGGCGGACCTCGGACCTCATCTTCAGCGTGCCCGAGCTGATCGCCTGGCTGTCGAGGCGGGTGACGTTCGAGCCGGGTGACCTGATCTTCACGGGCACCCCGGCCGGCTGCGGCGTCCGCCGCACTCCTCGTCTCTACCTCACCGCGGGTAAGGTCCTGCGGACCGAGGTCACCGGCGTCGGCACTATGGTCAACCCGGTCGTCGCCGGCTGACTCCAGCCGGCCGGCCGCAACGGAAAGGGCGGGAGATCGTGACGGACACCGTGGGCGAGCCGGGCCTCGCCGGCGTCAGCCGGACCCGGGAGTTCTCGGAGCTCCTGCGCCATCACCATCGCGAGCTGGGCACCACCGAGCCCCGGGACCTCGACGCGATCGAGATGGTCACCGACCTCACCCGGCTGGAAGCCCGGCTGACCAAGGACTTCGAGAAGCACGTCCACCGGCCGCTCGGCCTGACCTGGGCGGGCTTCAGGATCCTCAACGCGCTGTGGGTGTACGGCCCGCTCGCCCAGCAGGACATCGGACGAGTCTCCGGCTCCACCCGGGCCTCCATCTCCAGCGCGCTCGCGACCCTGGAGAGCCGGGGCCTGGTGGCCCGCGAGCGGGTGGAGACCGACCGCCGCCAGCTGACGGTCGAGCTGACCGCCGAGGGCCGCGAGACCCTGCGCCGGGCCATCGAGGCCCAGACGCGGCGCGAGCGGGCCTGGACCGCCGTGCTGCGCGACGACCAGCTCGGTGAGCTGGTGCATCTGCTGCGTACGCTGGTCAACCAGGAGACCCCGCCCGCGGAGTGAGCGGCCTCCGGGAGGACCGGCCCACTGTCACAGGTGTTTTTTCATCAAGCCTCTAACTGTCAAGTATCTAACAGTAGGTTGGTTTCTCAAGGGAGAGAATCATGGTCCGTCGTGTCGTCACCGGTGTCGGCTCCAGTGGCAAGCCCGTCATCGTCAGCGACGGGGAGCCGCCCGTCACGCGTCGGTACACCCACACTCCCGGCTTCGGTCGCTCCCTGGTGTGGACCACGACCGCACCCGCCGCCCCGTCCGACGATCCGACGGCGTCCCTCACCTCCTATGTGCCGGCCCCCGGCGAGACGATCGCGCTGACCGTCACCTTCCCCCCGGCCGGTGTGTACGCCGACCCGGGCTGGGACCCGGCCGCGGCCGGCGCCGAGCAGCTGGAGGCCACCCCGGGCCTCGCCGAGCTGTTCGAGCCGGACAACCCGGGCATGCACACCACCCCCACCGTCGACTACGGCGTCGTCCTCAGCGGCGAGATCGTCCTGGACCTCGACGGCGGGGAGACGGCCGTACTGAAGCCCGGCGACCTGGTCGTGCAGAACGGCACCCGGCACGCCTGGCGGAACAACGGCACCGAGCCCGCCACCCTGTTCTTCGTGCTGATCGGCGCGGGCAGCACCGCATGAGCGCCCCGACGACGGCGGCGCCCGGCGCTCCGGTCGTCGACCTGGACCTCGACGACCTGCGCCGCGACCCCTACCCCGCCTACGCCGACCTGCGCCGCACCGCCCCGCTCGCCTGGGTCCCCTCGGTCGGCCGGCATCTGCTCACCCGCCACGAGGACATCGTCCACGCGGAGAAGCTGCCCGAGGTGTTCTCCTCCCGCGAGGAGGGCTCGCTGCTGCTGCGCACGGTCGGCCCGAACATGCTCCGCGAGGACGACCCGGACCACCGCCGGCTGCGGGCCGCGGCCGAGCCGCCCACCCGTCCCCGCCAGGTCCGCGACCTGTGGGCCGGCGCCTTCGAGAAGACCGCGCACGACCTGCTCGAAGGGATCGCCGGACGCGGCGAGGCCGATCTGATCGCCGACTTCGCCGAACCCCTCGCCGCCGCCAACCTGGCGCTCGTCCTCGGACTGCGCACCGCGAGCGCCGCGGACGTCTCCGACTGGTCACGGGCGATGATGGCCGCCAACGGCAACTACGCCGACGACCCCGGTGTCTGGCTGCGCGCCGAGCGGGCCACCCGGGCCATCGAGGACGCCGTCGCCGAGGCCGCCGAGGCGGCCCGCCGCGAGCCCGACGGCTCGGTGATCTCCGCCATGGTCCACGCGGCCGTTCCGGTGGAGCTGTCCGAGATCCAGAACAACGTCAAGGTGATCATCGGCGGCGGGGTCAACGAGCCGCGGGACGTCTTCGGGGTCGGTGCCTGGGCGCTGCTGAACCGCCCCGACACACTGGCCCGGGTCCTCGCCGACCCGGCCGCGTGGAAGCGGGTCTTCGAGGAGACCGCCCGCTGGGTCTCGCCGATCGGCATGTACCCGCGCCAGCTCACCCGGGAGTACGAGATCGCCGGGGTGACCCTCCCGGCCGGCAGCCGCGTCGCCCTGGTCATCGCCTCGGGCAACCGGGACGAGTCGGTGTTCGAGCGGGCCGACGAGTTCGACATCGACCGCCCGCACCGTCCCCACCTCGCCTTCGGTGGGGGACCGCACTTCTGCATGGGCGCGTGGGTCGCGCGCCACGAGGTCAGCGCCCTCGCCTGGCCCCTCGTCTTCAGCCGTCTGAAGGGCCTGCGCCTCGCCGAAGGCGCGGACGATCGCCTGGACGGCTGGGTCTTCCGCGGGCTGACCTCGCTGAACGTCACCTGGCAAGCCGCCTGAGCCGTCCCCATCGGGAGGACTTCATGCCCACCGTCATCTTCCGGTCGCCCGACGGGACCGAACAGAAGGTCACCGCCGTGTCGGGGACCGTGCTCATGCAGGCGGCCGTCTCCCACGGCGTGCCGGGCATCGTGGCCGAGTGCGGCGGCAACGCCTCCTGCGCCACCTGCCACGTCTACCTCGACCCGGCCCGGTCCGGGCCGGCGGGCCCCCCGAACGACGTCGAGGACGAGATGCTGGACTTCACCGCCGCCGAACGCCGCCCCACCAGCCGCCTCAGCTGCCAGGTGGTGCTCTCCGACGCCCTGGACGGACTGGTCGTCCACGTCCCCGAGGAGCAGGTGTGAGCGCGGGCGTGGTGATCGTGGGAGGCGGGCAGGCCGGCTTCAGCGTCGCCTCCACCCTGCGCGCCTGCGGCTACGACGGTCCGCTCACCCTGTTCGGGGCCGAGCCGCATCTGCCGTACCAGCGGCCGCCGTTGTCGAAGAAGGCGCACACCGGGCCGGACGGCCCCGAGGTCGCGCTGGTCCCGGAGAGCTTCTACCGGGAGCGGGACATCGCCCTCCGGCTGGACGACGAGGTCGTCTCCCTCGACCCCGCCGCCCGTACGGTCCTCGCCCGCTCCGGCGCACGCGTCCCGTACACCCGTCTCGTCCTCGCGACCGGCGCCCGCAACCGCCCGCTGCCCGTCCCGGGCGCCGGACTCCCCGGGGTGCACGCCGTGCGCTCCCTCGACGACGCGCTGGCCGTCGGCGCGGCGCTCGCGACGGCCCGGGACGTGGTGGTCGTCGGCGGCGGCTTCATCGGCCTCGAACTGGCCCGGGTGGCCCTGGCGCACGGCGCCCGGGTGACCGTCGTGGAACTCGCCGGCCGGCTGCTCGGCCGCGCGCTCTCGCCCGAGCTGGAGCCCCGGCTGCGCGAGCGCCACGAACGCTCCGGCGTCCGGGTCCTCACCGGCACCGCCGTCCAGGCCCTGGAGGGCTCGCGACGGGTGGAACGGGTCGTGACGTCCGCGGGCGTCCTGCCCGCCGACCTCGTCGTGTACGGCATCGGCGCCGCCCCCCGCGACGAGCTGGCGCGGGACGCCGGTCTCGCCGTGGACGACGGGGTGCTGGTCGACGAGCGGCTGTGCTCGGTGTCCGATCCATGGATCTCCGCCGTCGGCGACTGCGCCCGCGCCCCGCATCCGCACGCGGCCGGGCCGGTGCGGCTGGAGTCGGTGCAGAACGCCACCGACCAGGGAACACTGGTCGGCCGCCGGCTCGCCGGGCGGCCCCCGGAGCCGTACACCGGCCTGCCGTGGTTCTGGAGCGACCAGGGGGACGTCAAGCTCCGGATCGCCGGGCTGCGGGCACCCTCCGACGACGTACGCCTCGCGGCCGGGGACTCCCCCGAGCGGCTGGCCGCGTACGCCTTCCGGGACGGGCTGCTGACGGCGGTGGAGACCCTGAACTGGCCCGCCGAGCATCTCGCGGCCCGCCGGCTCCTGGAACGCGGGACGCCGGTGACCGCCGCCGAACTGGCGGGGACGACGCTCGGCGCGCTCGCCCGCGCGAGACGCACGACGGAGGTGCGGACATGACGCACACGTTCGGCGCGCACCTGACCGCCGCGGCGGCCGAGGCCGGCTCCCGGACCGCCCTGGTCTTCGGGGACCGCGCCTGGACCTACGCCGGGCTGGAACGCGCGGTCCGGCGGACCGTCGCCCGCCTCGACAAGCACGGGGTGCGCAGGGGCGACCGGGTGGTGATGCAGGGGGCGGCCCGGCCCGAGGCCCTCATCACGCTGTTCGCGGTGACCCGGGCGGGAGCGGTGCTCGTGCCGCTGCACCCGCAGGTGACCGCCGGAGAGCTGGCGGTGGTGTGCGAGGAGACCCGGCCGGTGGCCGTGGTGGCCGACGAGGGCTTCCCTGCGGGTCCGGGTCACCGGCTGAGCTGGGAGGACCTGCACCCGGCCGGGGACGAGGAGCAGGACGAGGACTCCGGGGACTCCCCCTTCGACCCGCCCGCCGGGTCCGACGTCGCGATCGTCGCGTTCACCTCCGGCACCTCCGGCCGGCCCAAGGGCGTGGCCCTCACCCACGACAACCTCCACTGGAGCATGGTCAACGGCCTGGCCCGGCTGCCCTTCGGGGAGAGCGACACCGCGCTGGTGTCCACCCCGCTGGCCCATGTCGCCGTGCTGGGCGGGCTCCCGCAGCACATCTGGGCGCGGCGCGGCACGGTCGTGCTGGCCCCGCGCTTCGCCCCGGACCTCTTCGTCGACCTGGTCCGCGACCACCGGGTGACCTGCGCGTTCGCGGTGCCCGCGATGTCCGCCCTGCTGGCCCGGCACCCCCGGTTCACCGGCGGCGACCTCGACACCCTGCGCTGGATCCTGTCCGGCGGCTCACCCGCCCAGAGCGCCACCCGCGAGCGGTTCCGGGCCCGCGGGATCGGCGTGGTCGACTCCTACGGTCTGACGGAGACCGCGGCCGGGGTGACGTACTCGGCGCCCGAGGAGCCTGCCGGGTCCACCGGGTCACCGTGCCCGCACGTGGAGCTGACGGTCGTGGACCCGGACGGCACACCCGCCCCGGCGGGCACGCCCGGGGAGATCTGGGTGCGCGGGCCCTCGGTGGCCGCCGCGTACTGGACGGCCGCCGGGCCGGTGCCGGTGACCGACGGCGCGGGCTGGTTCCGGTCGGGGGACCGGGGCCGGTACGACGCCGAGGGGCGGCTGTCGGTCGTCGGCCGGCTGAAGGACACCATCATCACCGGCGGGGAGAACGTCGACCCCGCCGAGGTCGAGAACGCGCTCGCCGACCTTCCGGGGGTCGTCGAGGTCGCGGTGACGGGGGCGCCCGACCCGGTGTACGGCGAGGTCGTGACCGCCTTCCTCGTCGTCGGCGCCGCCGGACCCGCCGGCTCCCCCTCCCTGGAGGACGTCCGGGGACATCTCGACGGCCGGCTCGCCCGGCACAAGTGGCCGCGCCGGGTGCGCCTCGTGCCCGCCCTGCCGCGCGGGGCCACCGGAAAGCTCCAGCGGACGCGCCTCGCGACGCTGCTGGACGACTGACCCGCCGTACCACCCCCGACTCACCCGGACCGCACCGCAGTCGGTGCCGTCCCTCCCACCCCTGCCCCGAAACCCTCACACCCCGAGGAGACGTCATGAGTGCGACCATGCGAGCCGCGCGGATGCACCACGTCGGCGAGCCGATGAAGATCGAGGAACTGCCCGTTCCCGAGCCCGGCCGCGGCGATGTCCGGGTGGCCGTGCACGCCGTCAACATCGTGCCCAACCTCGCCAACATCCTGAACATGTGGACCACGTGGTTCCCGGACAGCCCGCTGCCGACCCTGCCCGCGGTCTTCGGTCTCGACCCGGCGGGAGTGATCGAGGAGATCGGCGAGGGCGTCGAGGGCTTCGAGGTCGGCGACCGGGTGTACGTCAACCCGGGCCGCTCCTGCGGCTCCTGCCGCTCGTGCCGCGGCGGCGACTCGATCAACTGCGCCAGCTACGCCTTCGCCGGCTACTTCGGCTTCTCCCCCACCGCGCTCCAGCTGCTCGACCGCTACCAGGGCGGCCTCGCCGAGTACATGGTGGCCCCGGCGTACAGCCTGGTGAAGCTGCCGGACTCCCTCTCCTTCGAGGCGTCCGCCCGCTTCGGCTACATCGGCACCATGTACTCGGCGCTGCGCAAGGCCGGGGCCGGTCCCGGCAAGAGGATCCTGGTCAACGGCATCAGCGGCACCCTGGGTATCGCCGCCGCCCTCCTCGCGCCCGCCATGGGCCTGACCCATGTGTACGGCACCGGACGGGACCGGGCCCTGCTGGAGCGGGTCGGCAGACTGGCGGGCGGGCGGCTCCGCCTGCACTCCCTGGACGACGGCCCGCTCGACGAGTGGGTCCGCGCGGAGACCGGCGGCCACGGCGCCGACATCTACATCGACGCCCTCGGCCCGGGCGCCCCGCACGAGACGTTCCGGGCGGGCATGCGGGCGATGGCGCGCGGCGGCATCGCCGTCAACATCGGGGCCGTCGCGGGCGATCTCCCGATCGACATCCACCGGATGATGGACCAGCAGCTGCGGCTCATCGGCTCGGCGTGGTTCACCTCCGCCGAGGGCCAGACCATGGCCGACATGGCCGGAGCCGGCCTGCTGGACCTGAGCCCCCTGGAGCACCAGGTGTTCCCGCTGGACCAGGTCAACGAGGCGATCGGCGGGATCGCCGTACGCAACGGCGGCTTCAGCAACTTCGTCATCAGCCCGCAGGCCTGACCCCCCGACCTCTCTGGAGACCGACGATGCACGCACCGCACCCCGGCCGCCCGGCCGATCCCCTCGACCTCCTGGAACTCGACAGCCTGCTCAGCGACGAGGAGCGTGCCGTCCGCGACGTCGTGCGCACCTTCTGCGAGCGGCGCGTCGACCCGCACATCGCCGCCTGGTTCGAGCGGGGCGGGATCGAGGACATCCGCGGACTGACCAAGGAACTCGGTGAACTGGGCCTGCTGGGCATGCACCTGGAGGGCTACGGCTGCGCCGGCATGAGCGCGGTCGACTACGGCCTGGCCTGTCTGGAGCTGGAGGCCACCGACTCCGGGCTGCGCTCCCTGGTGTCGGTGCAGGGCTCCCTGGCGATGTACGCGATCCACGCCTTCGGCTCCGAGGAGCAGAAGGAGGAATGGCTGCCGAGGATGGCGGCGGGCACGGCGATCGGCTGCTTCGGCCTGACCGAGCCCGACTCCGGCTCCGACCCCGGCAGCATGCGCACGTCGGCCCGCCGCGACGGCGCCGACTGGGTCCTCGACGGCCGCAAGATGTGGATCACCAACGGTTCGGTCGCCGAGGTCGCCGTGGTCTGGGCGCGGACGGAGGACGGCGTCCGCGGTTTCGTCGTCCCCACCGACACGCCGGGTTTCTCGGCGCCCGAGATCAAGCACAAGATGTCGCTGCGGGCCTCGGTGACCAGCGAGCTGGTCCTGGACGGGGTACGGCTGCCGGGCTCGGCCGTGCTTCCCGGTGTACGGGGCCTGCGCGGCCCCCTGTCCTGTCTGAGCGAGGCCCGCTACGGCATCGCCTGGGGCGCGATGGGCGCCGCCCGCTCGGCCTTCCGGGCGGCGCTGGCCTACGCGGGCGACCGGGTCCAGTTCGGCCGCCCGATCAGCGGCTTCCAGCTCACCCAGGCCAAGCTGACCGACATGTCCCTGGAGCTGAACAAGGGCATCCTGCTGGCCCTGCACCTCGGCCGGATCAAGGACGACCGGGGCCTGCGCCCCGAGCAGGTCAGCCACGGCAAGCTCAACAACACCCGGGCGGCGCTGGAGATCTGCCGCACCGCGCGGACCGTGCTGGGCGCCAACGGCATCTCGCTGGAGTACCCCGTGATCCGGCACGCCAACAACCTGGAGTCGATCCTCACCTACGAGGGCACCGCCGAGATGCACACCCTGGTGATCGGGCAGGCGCTGACGGGCCAGGCGGCGTTCCGGTGACCTCCGACATCCGCCGGGTGGGGGTCGTCGGCTGCGGGCTGATGGGCGCGGGCATCGCCGAGGTCTGCGCCCGGGCCGGGCTGGACGTCGTGGTCCACGAGGTGACCCCGGCCGCGGCCGAGGCGGGCCGCGCCCGGATCACCGCCTCGCTGGAGCGGGGCGTACGGCGCGGAAAGCTCACCGGCGCGGACCGCGACGCCGCCCTGGACGGGTTGCGGGTCACCTCCGAGCTCGGTGAACTGGCCGACCGGGACCTGGTGGTGGAGGCGGCGACGGAGAACGAGAAGGTCAAGACGGAACTCTTCGCCGCCCTCGACCGGATCGTCGCCCGGAAGGACGCGGTCCTCGCCTCCAACACCTCGTCCCTGCCCGTGATGAAACTGGGCATGGCCACCACCCGCCCGCACCAGGTGATCGGGGTCCACTTCTTCAACCCGGTCCCGGTCCTGGAGCTGGTCGAGATCGTGCCGTCCCTCCTGACGAGCCCTCAGACACAGCTCCGCGCGGAGGAGTTCGTCACGTCGGTCCTGGACAAGAAGGTGATCCGCGCCCAGGACCGGGCCGGCTTCGTGGTGAACGCCCTGCTGGTGCCGTACCTCCTGTCGGCGATCCGGATGCTGGAGTCCGGCCACGCCTCGGCCGACGACATCGACACCGGCATGACCCTGGGCTGCGCCCACCCCCTGGGCCCCCTGAGCCTGGCGGACCTGATCGGCCTGGACACCCTCAAGGCCATAGCGGAGGCGATGTACGCGGACTTCAAGGACCCCCGGCACGCCCCACCACCCCTACTGCTACGGATGGTGGAAGCGGGCCTCCTGGGCCGCAAGTCAGGCCGAGGGTTCCATGAATACGCCGGTACCACCTGAGGGGCGCGGGGAACTGCGCGACCAGCCCCCACACAGCCGCACCCGCTCACGCATGGGACTTGGCAGACGAGGCGAACGCATCGGCCCCCGCCAGATCGAAGTCACCGTGATCACTGCCCAGCCCCTGCGCGACCAGCGCGGCAGCCGCACTCCCCAGCACCGCCGCGTCGCTCGGCGTACGCCCCAGCCCGATCCCCCGCAGATACCCCGCGGAGAACGCGTCCCCGCACCCGGTGGTGTCGACGACGTCGACGACGAACGCCGGCACCGGCTCCGCCCCGTCGGCACTCACCACCAACGCCCCGTCACCGCCCCGCGTCACGGCGACCACGCCCACCCCCGCGGCCAGCAGCTTCCGCGCACCGGTGAGCAGATCCTCCTCGCCGGTGAATCCCAGCACCTGGTCCTCGTTGGGCAGGAAGTGGTCGACGTAGGGCAGCGCCGCCTCGATCTGCTCGAAGCTGCCGAGCACGCCCGGTGCGAGCAGATCGACGGAGGTGACGACCCCGTGGTCCTTCGCGTACGACAGGATCCTCGTCGCGGTCTCCACCCCGATCAACTCGGGCCCGCCGAGGTGCAGATGGGTGGCCTCGGCGAGGGCGTCCCAGGGCACGTCGTCCACGCCGTAGGTGATGTTCGCGCCGAGCAGGTGCAGCGAGGGCCGGTCGCCGTTGGGGCGGATGGGCAGGACGCTGGCGGAGGTCGCGGTGTCGGTGCGGCGGACGAGGAACTCCGTGTCGATACCGGCCCTGTTCAGCAGCTGCACCAGCAGGTCACCGGTCGGGTCGGTGCCGATCGCGCCGGCGCCGCGCACCTCGGCGCCCAGCTTGGCGAGGGTGAGGGCGGTGCCGCCGGCCGTTCCCGCGGCGGTCATCCGGATGTCCTCGACCAGGGTCGCGCCCTGTCCCTCGGGTATCTCCTCGACCGGCCGGACCAGGACGTCCAGGACGTGCACGCCCATCGTGAAGACCTTCATCTGCTCCCCCTGTTTTCCTCTTGCGCGGGTGACATGGGACGGGTGGTTCCGTAGTCGCGGGCGAGGGCCGCCTCGATCACCGCGAGTTGCTGCTGTTCGTCGAGGAAGCGCGGGGTGCCCATGGAGGCGGCGCGCTGGTAGACGCCGCAGGCCCATTCGAGGAGGAGGGCGTGTTCGACGGCCTGGTCGAGGGTGACGGCGTGGGTGACCGCGCCGTGGTTCGCCATCAGGGCGGCGCTGCGCCCCTCCAGGGCGGTGAGCACCGACTCCGCGAGCTCCGGGGTGCCGAAGGTGGCGTACGGCGCGACCCGGACCGTACCGCCGAGGGCGAGCAACTGGTAGTGGATGCAGGGGAGTTCGTCGAGCACGCAGGACACGGCGGTGGCGTGCGGCGCATGGGTGTGGACGACCGCCCCGGTGCCGTACCGGCGGTAGACGCCGAGGTGCAGTTCCCGTTCCGAGGTCGGCTCGTACGCCCCCTCGATGTGCTTGCCGTCGAGGTCGACCACGGTCACCTGGTCCGGGGTCAGTGTGGCGAGGACCGCTCCGGTCGCGGTGATGGCGACCCGGTCGTCGACGCGGACGCTCACGTTCCCGGCCGTGCCGATGAGGAGGCCCTCGGCCCCCAGGCGCCGGCAGGCGTCCGCGACGGCGGTCCGCTCCTGGCTCGGCGTCGAGCTTGAGGCGGTCATGGGCGCGAAGGTAGCGTAAACGTGAAACAAAGTCACGTTCACGTTCGGAGCCGGTTCTTGGACACTCCTCTGCGCCGCACCCCCCGCCAGGCCCGCAGCAAGGCCCGTCTGGCGCTGCTGCTGCGGGCCGCCGAGCGCATCCTGGTCGAGGAGGGCGTGGAGGCGCTCACGACGACCCGGGTGGCGGCCGAGGCGAAGGTCTCCGTCGGCTCCCTGTACCAGTACCTGCCCGATCGCGGCGCGATCATCGACGCCCTCGCGGCGGGGTATTTCGCCCGCCTGGAGGCCGTCATGGACGATCTCGTCGGGGCCGCGGCCGCCGAGCGGTGGCAGGACCCGGTCGGGGTGCTCATCGACGCGTACGCCGGGATCTACCGGACGGAGCACGGCTTCCGGGCGCTGTGGTTCGGCAGCGGGCTGACCGAACGGACCCGGGCGGCGGACCGTGAGCACAAGCGGCGGATGGCCGACGGGATCCGCCGGGTGCTGCTCGCGCTGGACGTCGTACGCGACGACGAGCCGCTCGCCCGCGCCTGCCACGCCGCCGTCCTCGCGGCGGACGCGCTCGCGCAGGAGGCGTTCCGCCGCGACGCGGACGGCGACGCGGCGCTGCTGGAGGAGGCGAAGGTGATGCTGCGCGGCTATCTGACGGACGTGGTGGCCCGGTACTGACACAGGGCCCGGATCCACGGTGTGGATCCGGGCCCTGCTGTACGACGACGGAGCGGACTCCCTGTCGGGACGACAGGATTTGAACCTGCGACCCCTTGACCCCCAGTCAAGTGCGCTACCAAGCTGCGCCACGTCCCGTCGCGCTGCCGCGGCGGTGAGCTGCGGGAACGCGCAGGTAAACCTTACCGTACGCGGGCGGGTGCGGGCGTCGGGGCCGGGCGGGCGGCCGGGTCCGAGGGGCGGGTGGAGGGGCGTACCGGGACCAGCAGGGCGGCGAGGGCGGCGCCCAGGCAGAGCAGCGCCAGCAGGGTGAAGCCGTGGGTGTAGCCGGAGGCGTAGGGCAGGCCGGAGGGCTGGAGCCGGCCGGTGACCAGGACGCCGGTCACGGCGGCGCCGATGGAACCGCCGATGGTGCGGATGTTGGCGTTCATCCCGGTGGCGGCGCCGGTCTGCTCGGCCGGGACGCTGCCGACGATCAGGTTGGCCATGGAGGCGAAGGCGAGTCCGATGCCGAGGCCGAACACCCCTGCGACGAGGGCGACCTGCCACTGCCGGTCGTGCCAGAGGGCGAGGAAGCCGAGGGCCAGCGCGCCGAGGGCGGCGCCGGTGGTGAGCAGGGCCTTGGCGCCGACGCGGGGTTCGAGCCGGCCGCTGAGCACCCCGGAGACGAACATCGCGACCAGCATGGGGAGCATCAGCAGTCCGGACGCGGTGACGCCGGCGCCGAAGCCGTAGCCGGCGGTGCTCGGGGTCTGGACGAAGCCGGGCAGGAAGGTCCAGATCGCGTACATGCCGGCGCCGAACAGCAGGGCGGCGAGGTTGGTCGTCCACACGGCGGGCAGCCGCATGACGCGCAGGTCGATCAGCGGGGTGCGGGAGCGCGACTCGGCGGTGAGCCAGAGCGCGAACAGGACGGCGGCGAGGGCGAACAGACCGATCGCCCGGGCCGATCCCCAGCCCCAGACGCCCGCCTGGCTCAGCGGCAGCAGGAGGGCGACCAGCCAGCCCGAGAGCAGCGCGGCACCGAGCCAACCGACCTTCCCCTCGCCCCGGTTGGGGGACTCGGGCACATAGCGTGCGGCGACCAGCGCGGCCGCCGCGACGACGGCGACCGGGATCCAGAACAGCCAGCGGTAGTCGAGCGCGGAGACGATCGGCCCCGCGGCGACCATGCCGACGCCGCCGCCCGCGGCGATGACGGCGGACAGGCTGCCGATCCGGCCGGGGACCTCGACCGCGGGGAACTCGTCCCGGATGATCCCGAAGGAGAGCGGGAACAGCGCACCGCCGATGCCCTGGATCACCCGGGCGACGACGAGGACGCCGATGTCCGGCGCGAGGGCGGCGAGGAGACAGCCGACCAGGACGGCCAGCAGGACGCCGACCAGGGTGCGTTTCCGGCCGATCAGGTCGCCGACCCGGCCGAGGATCGGGGTGAAGACCGAGGCGGACAGCAGATACGCGGTCATCACCCAGGTCGCGGTGGTCTGCGAGGTGTGCAGGGCGTGCTGCACGGTCGGCAGGGCCGGCGCTATGAGTGACTGGAGCATGGAGAACACGCCCGCACCCGTCGCGAGGACCGCGAAGGTGAGGCGGGAGGACGTGCCGGGCATGAGAAAGCCTCTCCGAACACAGAGGAGATGAAGAGAGCGGAGACAGAGAGAGCGGAGCTGAAGAGAGAGCGGGGCAGGAAAGGTCTGCGGGGCCTCGGACTGTTAAAGTGGAGGCACCCCTCCACTGTAACGGAGGCACCCCTCCGGTTCAACCGGGCCCCGACCCGCGCCAGCCCCCAGGAGGCAGCCGTGACCGCCCAGCCGTTCCCCGTCGGCGAGATCGTCGTGGTCCAGCGCCCCAGCCGTAAGGACGCCGCCCGCAACTTCGACGCCCTGCTGGCCGCCGCGCGCGAGGCCTTCACCGAACACGGCGCCGAGGCCTCCCTGGAGGACATCGCGCGCCGCGCGGGCGTGGGCATCGGCACCCTGTACCGGAACTTCCCGACCCGCCGGGTGCTGTTCGAGAGCGTGTACGCGGAGGAGGTCAACGCGCTGTGCCGGGCGGCGGTGGAGCTGTCGGCGGACCGGGAGCCGTGGGAGGCGCTGACGGCCTGGCTCGACCGGTTCGCGGGGTACATGGTCACCAAGCGGGCGGTGCGCGAGGCACTGGAGGACGAGTCGGAGATCTTCCAGGCCTGCCGCGAGTCGATGTACGCGGCGGGCGGCCCGCTGCTGGAGCGGGCCCAGGAGGCGGGGGTCGCGCGCGCCGACATGGACTTCGGCGATCTGCTGCGGCTGGTCGCGGGCGTGACCGCGACCGCCTACACGGACGACGCCCAGCGCGACCGCGTCCTGGCCATCGCCCTGGACGGGGTGCGCGCCGGGCGCTGAGCCGACGCGGCCGGTCAGCCGGCCAGCGGGTGCCGGGGGTCGAGCCGCTCGGCGATCCGCTCGGTGACCGTCTGGGCGGTGTTGCCGCCGGGCGCGTCGGGGCCCACCGTCGTGGACACGGCGATGGTGAGCCGCTGGTGCGGCTCGTACGCCATCACGGCCGCGTAGCCGAAGAAGGACGGGTTCTGCACCACCCAGCCGTTCTTGACGACGACGCCGACACCGAAGTGGAAGTCCTCGGTCATGGGCAGGCAGACCGTGGCCGGGCAGGTCTTCGTGGGGTGGCCGAGGCCGACCGTGCCCGGGTTCAGCTGGGTGCGGAAGGAGCTGCGGGAGAGCAGTTCGCCCGCGCCCACGCCCTTTCCGGAGCGGGCCAGGTCGCAGACGTCCTGGGTGATGATCGCGCCGGGGGCGGTGGTCCAGGACGGGTTGAAGTAGGTGGACTCCTCGTAGGTGCCGCGCTCGTCGTCGTAGGCGTGCAGCACGGGCTCCGGGATCACGGCCGTGTCGTTGGCGACGGTGTTGCGCAGCCCGAGGGGGCGGTAGATCCGCTGGCGCAGCAGCTTGTCCAGCGGGGTGCCGGTGATCTTCTCCAGGGCGCGGCCGAGGAGCTGGAAGTTGGCGTGCGAGTAGCTCCAGTTGGTGCCGGGCCGGTACCAGAGGGGGTGGCTGAGGGAGATCCCGACGACCTCCTCGGGGGTCCAGTGCCGCCACGGGTCGGCGTAGAGCTTCTTCAGGAAGACCGGGTCGGGGACGTAGTCGTGGATCCCCGAGGTGGAGTCGCCGAGCATGCGCAGGGTGATCTTGTCACCGTGCGGCAGGCCGGGCAGCCAGCGCGAGACCGGGTCGTCGAGGCCGACCTTGTGCTCCTGGACGAGCTGGAGCAGCACCGTACCCATGAAGGCGATGCCGACCGAGCCGGTCCTGAAGTGCATCGCGGGGGTGGCCGGCACACCGGTCATGGACTCGCCGACGGCGCCGGTGTAGAGGTTCTTCCCGTCCACCGTGACCTTGACGAGGGCGGCCTTGAGATCGAGGTCCTTCTTGGCCTTGCGGACGATGTCGAGGACCTCGCGGGCCCGGCCCTGCGGGTGCTGCGTCGTGACGCAGGCGCGGTGCGGGTGCTCGGGCGCGGCGGTCGCGACCGCCGTCGGCAGGGTGGCGGCGAGGAGAGCGGCGGCACAGAGCACCGCCGTACGGGTACGCGTCATACGCGCACTATGGGCGGATCGCCCCATTCCCTCCCCCGCCAACACTCCGACCGTCGGCCGCGCGGACCCGTACGGAGGAGTTGACGGGCGCCGACGGGAGTTGACAGGCATTTTGGTCTGACCTTTAAATGGTCCACACTTCGCAGGTATCACTGCGTATGCATCCGGCAGAGGGGTGTCCCCGCCGTGGACTTCGAGCTGACCGAGGACCAGAACACGATCCGCAAGGCCGTCGCCGGGCTCCTGAAGGACTTCGACGACCGGTACTGGATGGAGAAGGACCGCGACCACGCGTTCCCCGAGGAGTTCTACGCCGCCGTCGCGGGCGGCGGCTGGCTGGGCATCACGATTCCCGAGGAGTACGGCGGCCACGGCCTCGGCATCACCGAGGCGACGCTGCTGCTGGAGGAGGTCGCGCGCTCCGGCGGCGGGATGAACGCCGCGAGCGCGATCCATCTGTCGATCTTCGGCATGCACCCGGTGGTGGTGCACGGCTCCGAGGAGCTCAAGCGCCGCACCCTGCCGCGTATCGCCTCCGGCGACCTGCACGTGTGCTTCGGGGTGACGGAGCCGGGCGCCGGGCTCGACACGACGGGCATCACGACGTACGCCCGCCGGGAGGGCGACCACTACGTCGTCAGCGGGCGCAAGGTGTGGATCTCCAAGGCGATGGAGTCGGAGAAGATCCTGCTGCTGACCCGGACGACCCGGCGCGAGGAGGTGGGCCGCCGCACCGACGGCATGACCCTGTTCCTCACCGACCTCGACCGGGCCCGGGTCGACGTCCGCCCGATCCCGAAGATGGGCCGCAACGCCGTCACCTCGAACGAACTGTTCATCGACGATCTGCGGGTGCCGGTCGAGGACCGGGTCGGCGAGGAGGGCGAGGGCTTCCGGTACCTCCTCGACGGGCTCAACCCGGAGCGGATGCTGATCGCGGCGGAGGCGCTCGGCATCGGCCGGGTCGCCCTCGACCGGGCGGTGCGCTACGGCCGTGAGCGCGTCGTCTTCGGCCGGCCGATCGGCCAGAACCAGGGCATCCAGTTCCCGCTCGCCGACGCCCTCGCCCGGCTGGACGCGGCCGAGCTGGTGCTGCGCAAGGCGACCTGGCTGTACGACCGGGGGCGGCCCTGCGGGCGGGAGGCGAACACCGCCAAGTACCTGTGCGCGGACGCCGGTTTCGCCGCCGCCGACCGGGCGCTCCAGACGCACGGCGGGATGGGCTACTCCGAGGAGTACCCCGTGGCCCGCTTCTTCCGCGAGGCGCGGCTGATGCGGATCGCGCCGATCAGTCAGGAAATGATCCTCAACTATCTGGGATCGCACACACTGGGACTGCCGAGGAGCTACTGATGACCGACCGGTCGCATCTGTTCGATCTCACGGGGCGTTCCGCGCTGGTCACCGGAGCGGCGGGCGGCATCGGCCGCGCCGTCGCCGAGGCGCTCGCCCGGGCGGGCGCCGCGGTGCTGGTGACCGATGTGGACGGGGCGGCCGCGGCGGCCGTCGCCGGGAAGATCACCGCGGACGGGGGTACGGCGGACAGCGCGCCGCTGGACGTCACGGACCGGCCGGCGGCGGAGGCGGCCGTGGCCCGCGCGGCCGCGCTCACCGGCGGCACCCTGCACATCCTGGTCAACAACGCCGGGGTCACCGCGCCCGCGATGTTCGAGAAGCTGACGGAGGACTCCTTCCGCCGGATCCTCGACGTCCATGTCCTGGGCGCCCACCACTGCGCCCAGGCGGCCCTGCCGCACCTGGCGGAGGACGGCCGGGGCCGGATCATCAACGTCACCTCGTCGGCGGGGCTGGTCGGCACCCTGGGCCAGGTGAACTACTCCGCCGCCAAGGCCGCGATCGTCGGGCTGACGAAGTCCCTGGCCCGGGAACTGGCCCGCAGGAACATCCTCGTCAACGCGCTCGCCCCGCTGGCCGCGACCCCGATGACCGAGACCATCCGCACGAACGAGAGGTTCGCCCCCCGGATGCTGGCCCGGATCCCGCTCGGCCGCTGGGCGGAGCCGGCGGAGGTGGCGGGCGCCTTCGTGTTCCTCGCCTCCGACGCCGCGTCCTTCGTCACCGGGCAGGTGCTGCCGGTGGACGGGGGCATGGTCATGTGACAGGGGCCGGGGGCGCCCTATTGAATGGCCGGACCGGCACCCGGACGAGAGGCTCCCGCACGTGACACGCCCCGGCCAGCCCACCCCCCGCTTCGAGACCCTCACCGTCCCGAAGGCGTCGGACGTCCTCGCGAACGAGGTGCGGGAGCGGATCCTGTCCGGGGAGTTCGGCGAGGGGACCGCGCTGCCCCCGGAGCGGCAGCTCGTCGAGCAGACCGGGCTGAGCCGGGCGACCGTGCGCGAGGCGCTGCGGATCCTGGAGGTCGAGGGGCTGCTGGAGATCCGCCCGGGACGCGGGGGCGGGGCCTTCGTACGGCGGCCGGGGCGGGAGTCGCTGGCGCACACCGTGCAGCTGGTGATCCGGGGCCAGGGCATCCGGCTGGAGGCGCTGCACGAGACCCGTGAGGCGATCGAGCCGGCCTGCGCCGCGCTGGCGGCCCGCCGCCGCACCGAGCGGGATCTCGCGGAACTCGACGCGGCGCACGCGGAGTTGACGGGCGCGGGCGAGGACGTGCAGCGTTTCCTGCGGGCCAATGTGCGCTGGCACACGGCGGTGGCGCGGGCGGGTGACAACGAACTGCTCATCGGGTTCATGAGCGCCCTCGCGCGGTCCATCCACGCGGCGACGGACCTGGAGACGTTCCTGGACGCCGACGTCCGTGAGCTGACCGCCCGCGCGCACACCCGCATCACGGAGGCGATCCGGGCGGGCGACGAGGCGGCGGCGGCCCGTCGGATGACCCGGCACGTGTGCGGTTTCGCCGCGGCGGCGGCCGAGGTGGACGACCGCGAGTCCATCTGACCTCCCGGCCCGCGGCCTCGGGGCGACCCTGCGATGCCGGATGAGAATGTGATTCTCTCATGTGCGCAACACCATTGACAGATTCGGTCTGACCTTTAATACCATCCGGGTATGAGCGAGGTGAGTCCCGTACTGACCGTGGCTGCCGACGGCGACCTCCGCATCGTCACGCTGAACCGCCCCGACCGGCTGAACGGCGTGTCCGAGGAGCTGCACCGCAGGCTCTCCGAGGTGTGGCGCGAGCTGGCCGACGACGCCGGAGCGCGGGCGGTCGTCCTGACCGGCGCGGGCCGGGCGTTCAGCGCGGGCGGCGACTTCGACCATCTGCGCCGCCACCACACCGATCCGGAGCTGCGGGAGCGGTCGGTGCGGCTCGACCGCACCATCCAGACCGACATGATCCGCTTCCCGCTGCCGGTGGTCGCGGCCGTGAACGGCCCGGCCGTGGGCCTGGGCTGCTCACTGGCCCTGGGCTGCGATCTCGTCCTGATGGCCGAGGACGCCTATCTGGCCGACCCGCATGTGTCCGTGGGCCTGGTCGCGGGCGACGGCGGGGTCACCCTGTGGCCGCTGCTGACGAGCCTGCTGAGGGTGAAGGAGTACCTGTTCACCGGGGACCGCATCCCGGCCGCGACGGCCGTCGAACTGGGCCTCGCCAACCGGGTGGTGCCCGGCGAGCGGCTCATGGACGAGGCGCTCGCCCTGGCCCGTCGGCTGGCCGCCCAGCCCGCCGAGGCCCTGCGCGCCACCAAGGCGGCCCTCGCGACGGTCGTCGAACAGGTCTCCCGGGGCGGCATGGAGGCCGCGCTGCTGGCCGAGCGGGCCACGATGACCAGCCCGGACCACATCCGCATCGTCGACGCACTCGCCTCCCGGGCCGCCCGCCCCGCGGCGGCCCCGCCCGAGCCGGCCGAGGAGGGCTGAGGAACGTGGAGTCTGAGGAGTTCGTCCAGGTCCGTGCACTGCTGCGGTCGTTCGCGGCCCGGCACCGGATCGGCTCGGCCGACGAGGCGAAGCCCGCCGCCCGCACGGCGGCGCAGGAGGCGCTCGACGGTCTGGGCCTCGCCGAGCTGCGCCGTACGGCGACACCGGCCGCCACCGTCCAGGAGTGCGCGCTGCTCGCCGAGGAGCACGGCCGCCACCCCCTGACCACGTCCTTCCTCGGCACGGCCCTGCTGGCACCCGAGGCCGTACGGCTCCTCGGCAGGGCGGGCCGGGAGATCGGTGGCACCCCCGCCCCGGCCCTCGCCCCCGACCTCACCCTCCCCCGGCCGGACGCCGCCGCGCTCGTCGCCTGGGACTGCGAGGGCGCCGACAGCGCCCTGTGCGTGGACACCGAAGGCACCGTCCGCCGCGCCGAGTTGGGGCCGCCCGCCCCCACCGCCGACCTGCTGCGCACCGTGCGCGCCGCCCGGCCCGGCCCGGTCGTCGGCCGGCTCACCGCACCGGCGCTCCGGCACTGGCAGGCCTACGCCCTGGTGCTCGTGTCCAGCGAACTCGTCGGCGCGGCGAGGGAGTTCGTCACGCTGAGCGTCGACTACGCCCGTGAACGCCGCCAGTACGGCCGCCCGATCGGCTCCTTCCAGGCGGTACGGCATCTGCTGGCCGACGCGACGGTCCTGGTGGAGGCGTGCACGAGCGCCGTCCGGTACGCCGCCTGGTGCCTGGACCACGAGCCGCCCGGCCGGGCGCTCACCGCGGCCCGGGTGGCGAAGGCGGAGGCCGGCACCTCGGCGGTGGAGGCGGTGTACACCGGCATGCAGGTGTTCGGCGGCATCGCCCAGACCTGGGAACACGTGGCCCACCTGTATCTGCGCAGGGTCCTGGTGGACGCGACCGCGCTGGCGCCCCCGGGGGAACTGCTGCCCGTCCTGGCCGAACCGCAGGCGGTGGCATCGTGACGGAGACCCCGCTCGACTACGGCGACCCCGCCGACCTGGAGCGCCTGCGCGCCGCCTTCCGCACCTGGCTGGCTGGGCACCCGCTCCCCGAGCGCCTCCCGGACGAGCCGCCGCCGGTCTTCCTGCACCGCTGGCACCGGCTGCTGCACTCCGGCGGCTGGGTCGGCCTCGACGTCCCCGAGGAGTACGGCGGACGCGGTCTGACCTCACTCCACCAGGTGGCGGTCAGCGCCGAGTTGGGGGCGCGCGGCGCTCCCGGTGTCCCCCGCATCGGCTATCTCGCGCACGCCCTGCTGGAGTTCGCCTCCGAGGAGCAGCGCCGGCGGCTGCTGCCGCGCATGCTCGCCGGTGACGACGTGTGGTGCCAGGGCTTCAGCGAGCCCGGCGCCGGATCCGACCTCGCCGGGATGACCACGTACGCCGCCCGCCACGACGACGGCCACTACACCGTGCGCGGCCAGAAACTCTGGACGAGCTACGCGCAGTACTCCGACCACTGCCTGCTGCTGGCCCGCACCGACCGCACGGCGCGCCCGCACACCTCGATCACCGCCTTCGCGCTGCCCCTCGACCGGCCCGGGGTGACCGTGCGCCCGCTCAGGGCGGCCAACGGCGACGACGAGTTCTGCGAGCTGTTCCTGGACGACGTACGGCTGGAGGAGTCCGAGCGGATCGGGGCCGAGGGGGACGGCTGGGCGCTGGCGATGACGACGGTGTCGTACGAACGCAACGCCCTGGACACCGGGCATCTGTCGAAGTACGGGCTGCTCGTGGAGCGGCTGCGGCGGGCGGCCCGGGAGCGGCGCGGCGAGCTGCCGGACGGGCTGCTGTCGGAGATCGGACGCTGCTTCGTCGACTACGAGGTGCTGCTCGCGCACGCCCGCCGCCGGATCGCCGAACGGCTCGCGGGGCAGCCCGCGGGGCCGGAGTCCTCCGTCGACAAGCTGCTGATGACCCGGGCCGAACAGCGGCTGTACGCCACGGCGTTGAAGGTGTTCCCGCAGGAGGTGCACGGTCCCGGCGGGGACGTCTTCGCCGAGTACCTCTACTCCCGGGCCGCCTCCGTGTACGGCGGCACCTCGCAGATCCAGCGGAACATCATCGCCCGGCGCGTGCTGCGCCTGACCGACGGAGCGGACGGATGAGCCAACCCAGGCGGTACGACGAGGAGTTCCGGAGCATCCCGCATGTCGTCCGGTCGGCCGCGCGCCGGTTCGGCCACGCCCCGGCGCTCGTCGAGGGCGAGCGGCGGCTGAGCTTCGCCGACGTGGAGGAGCTGATGCTCCGGTCGGTCCGGTCGGCCGTGGCGCTCGGCGTCGGGCCGGGCGACCGGGTGGGGCTGTGCGGACCGAACTCGGCGGAGTGGATCGTCGCCGCGCTCGGCATCCAGGGCGCGGGCGGGATCGTCGTCCCGCTCAACACCCGCTTCAAGGCGGGGGAGATCTCCTACATCCTGCGCACGTCCGGGGCGAAGGCGCTGTTCGCCGCCACCGCCTTCCTGGACACCGACCACATCGCCGCGCTGCGGGAGGCGGACCCCGCGCTGCCGGCGCTGACGACGACGGTCGCGCTGCCCGGACCGCGCGGTGCGGCCGGTCTTGACTGGGAGGAGTTCCTCGCCCTCGGCGGGACGGCGGACGTAGCCGCCGCCCACGCGGCGATCGACCGGCTCGGCCCGGACGACGTCGCGGACGTGATGTTCACCTCCGGCACCACCGGCCACCCCAAGGGCGTGATCCTCACCCACGGCCAGTCGCTGCGCGCCTACGGCTGGATGTCCGAGGAGTACACCTTCCGCGCCTCGGACACCTTCCTGGTCGTCCCGCCGTTCTTCCACTGCTTCGGCTACAAGGCGGGCTGGCTCGCGTCCTTCCTGCACGGCGTGACCGTCGTCCCCCTGCCGGTCTTCGACGCCGGCCGGGCTCTGGAGATCATCGAGCGGGAGCGGGTGAGCGTCCTCCTCGGCCCGCCCACGATCTTCCACGACCTCCTCGACCACCCCGACCGCGCCGCCCGCGACCTCTCCTCCCTGCGGGTGTCCATGACCGGCGGCACGACGATCCCGGAGTCCCTGATCCGGGCGATGCGGAAGGACCTGGGCTTCGACCTCGTGCTGAGCGCGTACGGGCTCACCGAGTCGACGGCCCTGGTGACGTCCA
The DNA here is from genome assembly GCF_040630405.1 of Streptomyces sp. NPDC005811. NCBI lineage: Bacteria > Bacillati > Actinomycetota > Actinomycetes > Kitasatosporales > Streptomycetaceae > Streptomyces > Streptomyces sp. NPDC005811. The sequence continues at coordinate 179,119 of NZ_JBEXXK010000003.1, read as the reverse complement.
CCCGCCCCGGCGACGGCGAGGAGACCGTCGCCCGCACCACCGGCCGCCCCATCCCCGGCGTCGAGGTGCGGATCGCCGCCGGGGAGGCGGGCGCGGACGGGGTCGGGGAGGTCCTGGTACGCGGCTTCAACGTCACGCGCGGCTACTGGGACGACCCGGCCGCCACCGCCGAGGCCGTCGACGCGGACGGCTGGCTGCACACCGGGGACATCGGACGGCTCGACCGGGACGGCAATCTGTCGATCGTCGACCGGAAGAAGGAGATGTACATCGTCGGCGGGTTCAACGCCTACCCCGCCGAGATCGAGAAGCTCCTGCTCGGCTACGGGCCCGTCGCCCAGGTCGCGGTCGTCGGCGTGCCCGACGAGCGGCTCGGGGAGGTCGGCTGCGCCTTCGTCGTCCCCCGGGCGGGCGCGGCGGTCACCGAGGCGGACGTGGTGGCCTGGGCCCGGGAGCACATGGCCAACTTCAAGGTGCCGCGCCATGTGCGGTTCGTGGCGTCGCTGCCGCGCAACGCGAGCCAGAAGGTGCTCAAGCACGAGCTGCGCGCGCGGTTCGGGAGCCGCTGACATGGGGCGGGAGGGACGGGAGGGACCCCTCGCGGGGATCACGGTCGTGGCGCTGGAGCAGGCGGTGTCGGCCCCCATGTGCACCCGGACGCTCGGGGACCTCGGGGCGCGCGTCGTGAAGGTGGAGAACCCCCGGGGCGGCGACTTCGCCCGGCACTACGACGAGGTGGTGGGCGGTCTCGCCGCGCACTTCGTGTGGGCCAACCGGGGCAAGGAGTCGGTGGCCCTGGACCTCAAGTCCCGGGCGGGGATGCGGATCATGCACCGGCTGCTGGACCGCGCCGATGTGCTCGTCTCCAACCTCGCCCCCGGTGCCACGGCGAAGCTCGGCCTGGCCGCGGCCGACCTGGCGGCGAGCCACCCGGACCTGATCGCCGTCGAGATCGACGGATACGGCCCCGGCGGCCCCCTCTCCCACAAGCGCGCCTACGACCTGCTGGTCCAGGCCGAGTCGGGGGCCTGCGCGGTCACCGGCCGGCCGGGACAGCCGGCGAAGCCCGGGCCGCCGGTGGCCGATGTGTGCAGCGGGCTGTACGCGGCGCTGTCGGCGACGGCGCTGCTGGCCGCCAAGGGCCGGGGGCGGACGGTGCCCGCGTCGGTGTCGGTGAGCCTCTTCGACACCATGGCCGAGCTGATGGGGTACCCGCTGACGTACACCCGGCACTCGGGCGTGGAGCAGCAGCCGCTCGGGATGGGCTCGCCCGCCGTGGCGCCGTACGGGGCCTATCCGACGGCCGACGGGCGGACCGTCGTGCTGGGGACGACCAACGACCGGGAGTGGGACCGGCTCGCCCGCGAGCTGCTGGGCCGGCCGGATCTCGCGGACGACGAGCGGTTCCGCACCAACGCGGGGCGGGTGGCGCACCGGGACGTGCTCGACGCCGAGATCACCGCCTGGTGCGGGCGGCACGACCTGGCGGACGTCCAGGACCGGGCGGACGAGGCGGGCATCGGCAACGCCCGCTACAACACGCCGCGCGAGGTCCTCGCCCATCCGCAGCTCGCCGCCCGCGACCGCTGGCGGGAGATCGACACCCCCGCGGGGCCGGTGCCGGCGCTGCTGCCGCCGCCGGTGATCGACGGCTTCGACCCGCCGATGGGCGCGGTGCCGGCGCTCGGCGAGCACACCGACGCCGTGCTCGCCGAACTCGGCCTGTCCGAAGGGGAGATCGCCGCGTTGCGGGAGCGGGGGGCGGTCGGATGAGCGTCCTCCTGGTGCGCGACGCGGGCGGGGTGCGGACCCTGACCCTCAACCGGCCGCACCGCAGGAACGCCCTCGACGCGGAGCTCTGGGAGGCGCTGCGCACCGCCCTGGCCGAGGCGGGGCGCGACCGGAGCGTACGGGCGCTGGTGGTGACCGGGGCGGGCGGGGCGTTCTGTTCCGGGGCCGAGCTGCCCAAGGAGGTCAGCGCGTCCCATCCCCTGTACCGGATGCGGACGTTGACGGACATCGCCCTGCTGCTGCACGAGCTGCCGCTGCCCACGGTCGCCAAGGTGTCCGGGCCGGCGGTGGGCGCGGGCTGGAACCTGGCCCTCGGCTGCGATCTGGTGGTGGCCACCCCGGAGTCGACGTTCTCGCAGATCTTCGCCCGGCGCGGGCTCTCCCCCGACCTGGGTGGCTCCTGGCTGCTGCCGAAGCTCGTCGGCCTCCAACAGGCGAAGCGGCTGGCCCTGTTGGCGGAGACGGTCGGCGCGGCGGAGGCCCACGAGCTCGGCCTGGTCACCTGGGTGGTGGACGCGGACGAGGTGGACGCGTTCGTGGACGAGGTCACCGCCCGCCTGACGGCCGGGCCGCCGGTGGCGCTCGCCCAGACCAAGGCGCTGCTCAACGAGGGCGCCGACCGCACCCTGCGGGACGCCCTCGCCGGCGAGGCGCGGGCGCAGTCGGTCAACTTCGCCTGCGCCGACGCCCCGGAGGCGTTCGCCGCCTTCGCGGAGAGACGCGCGCCGCGCTTCACGGGCCGCTGGGCGGTCCCGGGACGGACGGAGGACACGTGACGCGGGAAGCAGTGATCGTGGCGGCGGTGCGCACGCCCGTCGGCAGGAGGGGCGGGGGCCTGGCGGAGGTCCATCCGGCCGATCTGTCCGCCGCCGTGCTCGGCGCCCTGGTGGACCGGACCGGCCTCGATCCGGGCACGGTCGACGATGTGGTCTGGGGGTGCGTGTCGCAGGTCGGCGACCAGTCGAGCAACATCGGCCGGTACGCGGTCCTCGCGGCGGGCTGGCCGGAGAGCGTGCCCGGGACCACGGTCAACCGGGCCTGCGGGTCGAGTCAGCAGGCCCTGGAGTTCGCGGTCCAGTCGGTCCTGTCGGGGCAGCACGAGCTGGTCGTGGCGGGCGGCGTGGAGGTGATGAGCCGGGTGCCGCTGGGCTCGGCCAGGGCGAGCGGGATGCCGTACGGGCCCCGAGTCCTGGCCCGCTACGACGACTTCTCCTTCCACCAGGGGCTGTCCGCCGAACTCATCGCCCGCAAGTGGGGGTTGACCCGGGAGCGGCTGGACGCGTTCGCGGCGCTGTCGCACGAGCGGGCGGCGGCCGCGCAGGACGCCGGCGTGTTCACCGGGGAGATCGTGCCGGTGGCGGGCGTGGGGGCCGACGAGGGGATCCGGCGGGGCAGCAGCGTGGAGACGCTGGCCCGGCTGAAGCCCTCGTTCCAGGAGGACGGGGTGATCCACGCGGGCAACGCCTCGCAGATCTCCGACGGCGCGGCGGCTCTGGTCGTCACCACCCCTGACAGGGCACGGGAGTTGGGGCTGCCGCCGCTCGTCCGGTACCGGGCGGGCGCGGTGGTCGGCTCCGACCCGGTCTTGATGCTGACGGGGCCGATCCCGGCGACCGAGAAGGTGCTGCGCAAGGCCGGGGTGGGGCTGTCCGAGGTCGGGGTGTTCGAGGTGAACGAGGCCTTCGCGTCCGTACCGCTGGCCTGGCTCGCCGAGACCGGCGCCGACCCGGAGCGGCTGAACCCGCTCGGCGGCGCGATCGCCCTCGGGCATCCGCTGGGCGCCTCCGGGGCCGTCCTGATGACCCGCATGATCCACCACATGCGGGCCCACGGCCTGCGGTACGGCCTGCAGACCATGTGCGAGGGCGGCGGCACCGCCAACGCCACCCTCGTCGAACTCGCCTCCTGACGGGAGCCGTCCGTGCAGCGCACGCTCTTCACCGACGACCACGAGTCGTTCCGCGCCCTGGTCCGGGACGTGGTGGCCGACGAGGTGGTCCCGCACTACGCCGCGTGGGAGAAGGCCGGCCGGGTGCCGCGCCCGTTCTTCGAACTCCTTGGCTCGCTGGGCCTGCTGGGCATGGCCGTGCCGGAGGAGTACGGCGGGGGCGGCCGGCCCGACTACCGCTACAACGTCGTCCTCCAGGAGGAGGCGGCCCGCGCCCTGGTCACCCTGGGCACGGTCCGCACCCAGCTGGACGTGGTCCTCCCCTACTTCCTCGCCTACGCCGACGCCGGGCAGCGGCAGCGCTGGTTCCCGGGGCTGGCCTCCGGGAAGCTGCTCACCGCCGTCGCGATGACCGAGCCCGGCACCGGCTCCGACCTCGCCGGGATCCGGACGACCGCCGTACGGGACGGGGACACGTACGTGCTGAACGGGGCGAAGACGTTCATCACCGGCGGGCTGCTCGCCGATCTGGTGATCGTCGTGGCGCGTACGGCGTCGGATCCCGGGAACCGGCGGGCGGGGCTGACGCTGCTGGTCGTCGAGGACGGCATGCCCGGCTTCACCCGGGGGCGGGTGCTCGACAAGCTGGGCATCAAGACGCAGGACACCGTGGAGCTGGCCTTCGACGACGTCCGCGTGCCGGTCGCCAACCGGCTCGGCGAGGAGGGCGCCGCCTTCTCCTACCTCGGCCACAACCTCCCCCAGGAACGGATGACGGTGGCCGTCGGCTCGGTGGCGCAGACGCGCGCCGCCCTGGACACGACGGTCGCGTACGTCAAGGAGCGCGAGGTGTTCGGGCGGACCGTCGCCTCGTTCCAGAACACCAAGTTCGAACTCGCCGCCGTGGCCGCCGAGTTGGAGGCGGCTCAGACCCTGCTCGACCGGGCGGTGCTGGAGCTGGTCGAGGGCCGGCTGTCCGGGGCGGACGCGGCGAAGGTCAAGTTGTTCTGCACCGAGGTGCAGGCCCGATCCGTCGACCGCTGTCTTCAACTCTTCGGCGGATACGGCTACATGCTGGAGTACCCGATCGCCCGGCTGTACGCGGACGCCCGGATCACCCGGATCTACGCCGGGACGAGCGAGGTCATGAAGGTCATCATCGCCAAGTCTCTGGGGTTGTGAGAGGGAGGACAGCTGATGGAGGACTTCTCCGGCAGGGCCGGCGTGGCGTTCGTCGCGGGCGGCACCGGCGGTATCGGCGCGGCCGTGGTGCGGGCCCTGGCCGCCCGGGGCAGCGCGGTCGCGTTCACCTACCGGTCGGACCGGGAGGGGGCCCGGACGCTGGCCGAGGAGGTGAAGGCGGCCGAGGTGCTGCGGCTCGACCTGACCGACGAGGAGGCGACGGCGCGGGCCGTGACCGGGACGGCGCGGACGTACGGCGGGATCCACACCCTGGTGTACGCGGCCGGCCCGCATGTGCCGATGCGGCATCTGAGCCGGGTGACGCCGGGCGAGTACCGGGCCCAGCTGGAGGCGGACGCGGTCGCGTTCTTCAACCTCGTCCATCCCGCGCTGCCGGTGCTCCGGGAGAGCCGGGGCAACGTCGTCGCGGTGACCACCGTCGCCACGCGCCGCTTCCCGGTGCGCGACGGGCTGTCCTCGGGGGTGAAGGGGGCCGTGGAGGCGGTGGCGCGGGCGCTGGCCGCCGAGGAGGGCCGCTACGGGGTGCGGGTGAACTGTGTCGCGCCCGGCATGCTCGACGACGGGATCGCGGCCCGGCTGATCGCGTCGGGCGAGCTGGACGAGGCCGCCCTCGCGGTCACCCGCCGCAACATCCCGCTGCGCCGCTTCGGCGCGGCGGCGGACGTCGCGGAGGCGGTGGCCTTCCTCGCCTCGGACCGGGCCGGGTTCGTCACGGGGCAGGCGCTGGGCGTGGACGGCGGCTACAGCGTGTGAACCGGCGTGTTCCCGACGTACGCGCCCCCGACGTACGCGGCGCGGACGGTCTGCGCCGAGAGCGCGTCGAGCGCCTCCCGCAGCGGGACGTGCAGCAGGCACAGGTCGGCGGTCGCGCCGACGGTCAACCGGCGGGGCCGGGCCGGGTGTTCGGGTCGCCCGAGGAACAGGCGCAGGGCGGCCGAGGGGGTGAGGCCCTCCCCGTCGCCGCGTGCGACGGCGGCCCGCATCACCGCCCACGGGTCGTGGGTGCCGTACGGCGCGTCCGTGCCCGCGGCGACCGGGACGCCCGCCTCGGCCAGGGTGCGGCAGCGGTACAGGTGCGGGCGGTCGTCGGGGCGGACGTCGGTGGCGTAGGCGGCGGCGCGTTCCACGGGGAAGTGCGGCTGGGTCACGACGGTCACGCCGAGGCGGCGGATCCATGCGACGGTCTCCGCCGGGACGACGGCGGCGTGCTCGATGCGGTCGCCGGCGACCGGGCCCGCCTCCTCCAGGGCGAGCAGGGTCACCAGGAGCTGCACGCGGGTGACGCAGTGGACGGCGACCGGCCGGGGCCTCGACCGGGCGACGACACGGGCCAGTTCGGCGGGGTCCGGGAGGGTCGGGTCGTCGAGCATCAGCTTCACCGGGCCCCCGGCGGACATCACGAGGACGCGCTGCGGGAGGACGGAGAGGAGTTCCGCCAGTCCCTCGCGGGGGTGGGGGTCGGCGTTGGTGAAGCCGGTGACGCCGAGCCGGGCGGCCCGCCGGCCGACCGCCACCAGATCGAGCGGCACGGGCGGGACTAGGTCCCGCAGCCGCCGGTCCTCCCGCCAGAGGCGGCCGTCGCCGTCGAGGCCGGCGGCGCGCAGGGCGGCGCCGTTGAGGAACCACATCGCCCCGCTGCGGTGCTGGACCCGCACCGGCCGGTCGGGGACGAGCCCGTCGAGCACCCGGCGGTCCAGCTCCCCGGCGACGCTCTCGTGGTACCCGACGGCCCGCACCCACTCCCCCGGCGCACCGGACCGCAGCGCCGCGCCCAGCTCCTCGCGGCCGCGCACCTCGCCGGGTCCGACCCGCACCGATCCCGCCTCGGCGGCGAGCGCGGCCAGGTGCACATGGTGGTCGTGCAGCCCCGGCAGCAGCGCACCGCCCCGCCCGTCGACGTCGGCAGCCCCGGGCAGCCTTGGCCCGATCCCGGCGATCCGGCCGTCCCGGATCCGTACGTCGACCGGTCCGCGCCCGGCCACCTCCACGTTCCGGATCAGCACGACCGGGCCCCGGGTGCCTCACCGTACGGGCGCGCCCCGGACAGGAGCGCACCGCCCCGCCCGTCGACGTCGGCAGCCCCGGGCAGCCTTGGCCCGATCCCGGCGATCCGGCCGTCCCGGATCCGTACGTCGACCGGTCCG